>DASVEH010000355.1:0-3139 GCA_036380655.1 Candidatus Limnocylindria bacterium
GTTGACGATGTACAGGTGCTGGGTCGCGCGGTTGGCGACCTCGAGGACCTCCTGATCGTCGCTGATCGTGCGGAGTGCGCGCGCCAATCCGATCGGGTTGCGGGTCAGCTCGACGGCGGTCGAATCGGCGAGGGATTCACGCGTTCGGCTGACCGCCGCCTGCACGAGGCGACCGATGAGCGGTGCGACAATCGCAAGCACGAGCGCCAGGATGAAGAGGAGCGCCATCGCTCCCCCGCCTCCGCCACGGTCGTTGTCGCTCCGCCGGCCACCACCCCAGAAGGTGAAGCGCAGGAACCAGTCGGCCAGGAGCGCGATGCTGCCGACGAGCACGCCGACCAGCAGCGTGAACCGGATGTCGAGGTTGCCGATGTGGCTCATCTCGTGGCCGATGACGCCCTGGAGCTGCTCCCGATCGAGCTTGTCGAGCAGGCCGGTGGTGACGGCCACGCTGGCGTGCGCGGGGTCGCGCCCGGTGGCGAAGGCGTTGGGCGCCGAGTCGTCGATGACCCACAGCCGCGGCGGCGGCAGGCCGCCCGCCAGGCGCATCTCCTCGGCCACGTTCACGAACCGCTGGTACCGATCGGCCGGCTTCGCCCGATCGATCTCCCGAGCGCCGCTGGTGGCCATGACCAGCGAGTCGCCGGCGAAGAAGGTGCCGACGCTCATCACCGTCGCCACCACCAGGGCCATGACCACCCCGCCCCAGCCGAAGCCGGTGGCGTAGCCGATGACTCCGCCGAGCAGCCCGAGCACGATGACCACGATGGCCACCAAGAGCCAGCTGCGACGCCGGTTGCGCGCGATCTCGCGGTAGAAGGTGGTCGGCGCCGGGCGCGCCTCGGCGCTCATCGGCCTTCGCCTAGGTCGTGCGCAGGTTCACCTCGGGGACGGCAGCATCCGACTCGGCGATCTGGAAGTAGTCGCGCTCGCGGAAGCCGAACATCCCGGCGATGAGGACGGTCGGGAAGGTCTGGACGGCGGTGTTGAACTCCCGCACCGTGCTGTTGTAATGCTGGCGGCTGAAGCCGATCTGGTTCTCGGTCGTCGTCAGCTCCTCCTGGAGCTGCATGACGTTCTCGTTGGCCTTGAGATCGGGGTAGTTCTCGACCAGCGCGAAGAGCTGGCGCAGCGCCCCGGTCAGGAAGTTCTCGGCCTGTCCTGCTTGGGCGGCGTTGCCCGGGCCGCCCTGCTGCGCGCTGACGGCGGCCGATCGGGCCTCGATGACCTTCGTCAGGGTCTCCTGCTCGAAGTCCATGTAGCCCTTGACCGCGTTCACCAGGTTCGGGATCAGGTCGTGACGCCGCTTGAGCTGCACGCTGATCTGGTTCCAGGCCTCGTCGACCATGTTCCGCATCCGGACCAGGCCGTTGTAGGTGAAGATCAGGAACAGGACGATGATCGCGATCGCGATCAGCAGGATGATGGCCCACAGTGGCATTGGGTTGGCTCCTCGCGCTCGGGGCGTTGACCGGCCGAATCCTAGCAGGGGTGGTGGGCGGTGAGGGGCTCGAACCCCCGACCTCCTCGGTGTAAGCGAGGCGCTCTGACCAGCTGAGCTAACCGCCCGATGCGCGCCGAGGGTAGCACGGAGCCTGACGACGCCCGTCCCCGGTCTTCCCCGGTTGCAGTGCCGATCGCTCGATTCATCGGCCGCCGGCGCCCCGGGCCCCGTGGAGCAACGAAAACGCCGCCCGCGCAGGTGGCGAGCGGCGCATCGGTCAATGTCGTGGAAGTGGTGCCCAGGCCGGGACTTGAACCCGGATGAGTTGCCTCATACGCCCCTCAAACGTACGCGTATACCAATTCCGCCACCTGGGCCCCGAACACGAGTACGGGAGTGGTACCGAGGGAGGGACTTGAACCCACACGACCTTGCGGTCACTAGGTCCTGAACCTAGCGCGTCTGCCTATTCCGCCACCTCGGCACGGCCGCATCCGGAGCGTTTCCGTTTGCGAGGGCCGATGATAGCACGACCCCGGATCAGCTCTGCGGCAGGAGATTGAGCAGGCTGAAGGCCACGAAGAGGACTGCCAGGACCACGGTCATGCGGAACAGGGTCCGCTCGATGCCGCGCCGGCTGCGGTAGGCGGTCACCTCGCCGCCGAAGGCGCCGCCGAGGCCGGTCCCGCGCTGCTGGAGCAGGATGGCCGCCATGAGCGCGATGGCCAGGATCATCTGGGCGAGAAGAAGGGGGGTCTGCATTGCCGGCGCAGTCTACACGAGGAGGGATCGGCCGGTCATCTCGGGCCCGGGAGGAATGCCGAGCAGCTCGCACAGCGTGGGCGCAACGTCGGAAAGCTCCCCGTCCCGGAGCCGCCGACTGCGCACCGCCTCCCCCATCACCACCACGGGCACCGGCGACGTGGTGTGCTTAGTCTGGGGGTTGCCGGCTTCGTCCCGCATCTCCTCGATGTTGCCGTGGTCGGCGGTGACGACCAGGACGCCGCCCGCGGCCTGGACGGCGTCGACCACCCGCCCCAGGCAGGCATCGATCGTCTCGGCGGCGCTGACCGCGGCCGCCCAGACGCCGGTATGGCCGACCATGTCGGGGTTGGCGTAGTTGGCCACGATGAAGTCGTGGTCTCCGGAGCGGATGCCGGCCACGAGCGCATCGGTGATCGCGATGGCGCTCATCTCCGGCGCCAGGTCGTAGGTCGGCACCTGCCGGTTTGACGGCACCAGGATGCGCTCCTCTCCGGCGAACGGCGGCTCGACGCCGCCGTTGAAGAAGTAGGTGACGTGCGCGTACTTCTCGGTCTCGGCCACGTGGAGCTGCCGCTTGCCCAGGCGGGCGAGGTGCGCCGCCAGCGAGTCGATCTCGAGCGGCCCGAAGGCGACCGACACCGGCAGCTCTTCGGGCGCCTGGTACTCGGTGAGGGTGGTGACGACCAGGTCCCGCGGCGGCGCACCACGGTCGAACGCCTCGAAGTCCGGCTGCGCCAGCGCCTGGGTCAGCTGCCGGGCACGGTCGGCGCGGAAGTTCAGGTGGACGGCAACGTCGTCGTTCTCCATGCCGGCGTAGGCGCCGATGACGGTGGGGCGGATGAACTCGTCGCCCTCGCCGCGCGCGTAGGCGGCGACGATGGCCGAGTCGCCATCCTCGGCCAGCTCTCCCACCGCATACACGATCGCCTC
>DASVEH010000356.1:0-9035 GCA_036380655.1 Candidatus Limnocylindria bacterium
CGCTCTGGAAGCACGCCCACGAGCACCGGTCGATGAAGTGGCCGTCCCCCTGGGGCGACGGATTTCCCGGCTGGCATATCGAATGCTCGGCGATGTCGCTCAAGCACCTCGGCGAGCGGTTCGACGTACATACGGGCGGCATCGACCTGAAGTTCCCCCACCACGAGGACGAGATCGCCCAGTCCGAGGGCGCGCTCGGGCACCCCGTCGTCAGCGTCTGGATGCACGGCGAGTTCCTGACCCTGGGCGACGCCAAGATGGCCAAGAGCTCGGGCAACATCATCCGCGTTGCCGAGCTGTCCGACCTTGGCCACGAGCCGCTGACGTTCCGCTACCTGGCGCTGACGGCGCACTACCGCAGCAAGCTCGACTTCACCGCCGATGCCATGCACGCCGCCGCATCCGGGCTGGCTCGCCTTCGGCGGGCGGCCGCCGGCCCCGACGATCCGGTCGATCTGGCAGCCGAGCCGATGGCCTCCTACCGCTCCCGCTTCGCCGGTGCCGTCGCCGACGACCTGGCAACTCCCAAGGCGCTGGCCATCGCCCACGAGGTCGCATCTGCCTCCGAGGTGGCCGATGTGCAACGACGAGCCCTGCTGCTCGATTTCGATCGCGTGCTTGGCCTCGACCTGGGAGCGCCGGCCGCCGCGGAGGCGCCGCTGCCGGAGGGGGCCGCCGAGCTGCTCGAGCGCCGCGCCGCCGCGCGGGCGGCCCGTGACTTCGGTGCCTCGGACGCCCTGCGCGATGAGCTCGCCGCGCTCGGCGTCGAAGTGCGCGACAGCGCGTCCGGCCAGGAGACGAAGGTCCGCCCCCAGGGCTGAAACGTCCGGTCAGCTGACGACCGGCGGACTCTGGTAGGGTGCAGGGACGTACTGCCTGCCGGCGTCTCGGTACCTCCGGCCGGTGGTCATCATCCCCGAGCATCCATAGCCTTGTCGCAATCGCCAGCTGTCGGCGACCGATAAAGGCAAACCCGGCGTGAGCCGGGGACGCAAAGCCACGGGACTGGCACGGGAGTCCGTACCAGTCAGCCGGGTTGCCGGAGCGCCAGGCGGGGGAAGAGCGCCTCGACGCCCACACAGGAGGTAGCTCTATCGTGAGTCATATCCGCGCGTTTGCCTCGCACAGCGTGCTCGCCGTGCTCGAGGCCGGAATCATCGCCTCAATCGTTCTGACCCTTGTTGTCGCACCCACACTGGCCGCCAAGGGTGGCGGTGGCGGTGGCGGTAAGCCGAGCGCCGGCACCGGGACGATCAGCCTGGTGCTCATGGACGGCGCGACCGAGGCGCACTTCGGCGCTCGGGTCACGTTCGACGTCTCGACGACGTCCACCGCCTATCCATATGTCCACCTGACGTGCTACCAGGGCGGAGCGCTGGTGGGCGAGGGCAGGCAGGGCTTCTTCCCGACAGCCCTCGGAAACCAGTGGTTCACTCTCGGCCCGACGCCGTCGTGGCAGAGCGGGGCGGCCGACTGCACCGCGAATCTGGAGCAGTCGACGAAGCGCGGCTGGTCCGTGCTCGCTTCGACGACGTTCTCCGTCTACCCATAGCGGTTCGCCCACCGCCGATCCAGGATCGGATGTGACGACCAACGCGAAAGGGCCCCGCCGCGAGGCGGGGCCCTTTCTGCTTCACGGAGAGAGGGGTTACGGAAGGTCCGTACCCGGCCCGCCGTCATTCGTGTACGTGATGCTGAAGTGCTCAGCGTTGCACGCACTCTGCTTGCCCGTGTGCGCGGTATCGGCCGCGGCCGGGGTATAGACGATCTTCCACGAGTACGTCACCACCGTATCCGCGGGATCGGTGTAGAGCGACGTGATGTTGAAGGTCGTGTTGTTGGTGCTGACCTCTTCGCTCGCGGAGCCACCGGTGATCGTCTTCGTCTCCGTGTACTTCGCGGTGCCGGTGCACGTGGCGTTGTCGTACAGACTGAAGGCCACGCTTCCGCCGGCGCCAAGGTTGCCCGTCGTGGCCGCGACGGTCGCGGTGTCATTCGGGTACCAACTCTGCTTCGACTTGATCGTGGTCGGAATCTGCTGGACGACCACGCTCTCCGCTGCCGTCAGGCAGTCGGTGTTGTGCGTGGCCGATAGGGTGTTCGGCAGGTCGCCGTCGTAGGAAGCGACCCAGTGATACGTGCCTGGGGCATTCGGCGTGAAGCTGACCGGCCCGTACGTGCCGTTGCCGCTCACAGTGACCGTCTGCGGGTTCGTGCCCGTGCCCGTCGCGAGGGTCGTGCAGTCGGCCTTGTAGAGCGTGAAGGTGATCAGGCCATCAGCGTCACCACCCAGCGTGGCCGCGTTGATGGAGCCATTGCTTCCGGTCGGACCACCCGTGCCCGGCTGATGTGCCGTGTTGCCGAGGGTTGCCGTATCGGTGACCGGCTGGCCGAAATCGACCGGCCCGGCACCAGCCTGGGTCGTCAGTGTCGGCTGGCGCGGCGTGATCAGGAAGCACTCACTCGACCGGCTGTCGCTCGACGCGGGCACACCGGCATCGAGGTCGCCGGAGAAGTCGGCCCGCCAGCAGTACCTACCCGCCTGGGTCACGAACGTCGTCCCGGGCGACTGGTAGCTGCCGTTGGCGGTGACCGCGACGGAGCCGATGTCGACGCCGCCGGTCGTGCAGAGATCGGTCGACGAAGCAGCCATCGGGCCGCACAGATGGAACGACAGGCTGGCATCGAAGGTGTCGACGCCTTCCACCGTGACGACGGCGGTGTCGAACACCGTGACCTGCGCGTCCGCAGGGTCTCCCGGAATTTGAGCGGAGGTGATGTTCGGCGTGGTCACCGTCGTCGAGGTGCATCCGCCGGTCGTCCCGGCCGCGAAGTCGAACAGCGTTGCGGTCAGCGACGTCGACGACCGAGTGTCGCCGATGAAGGTGTTGAAGCACTTGCCGCCGAGGTTGAGGTCGGTCAGGTTGATGCCACCCTCGAAGAACTCGGCCGTGCGGAGCTTGTTGCCGACCTTGTCCTTGAAGTTGGACGTCAGCCACGGGGTCGTGATGTCGGCCGTGTTCGCGGCCGCGCACGCCGAGTCACCCGGCAGCGTCGCCGGGTTGCGGCAGTCGACTCCCGACCCGATCGGGTTCGGATTGAGCGACCCGGTCACATCGTCGCCGTCCCAGCGGTAGACGTTGATGGTGCTGACCGTCCCGCCGTTGCTGAACTCGGACACCACGAGCACGTCACCATCGACATGTGCTCCGGTGAAGTCCGCCGAGCCGCCCGTGGATTCGCAACCCACCTGGTTCTGAAGGAACCAGAAGCCGACATTGGCATCGCCGGTATTCGTGTTGCGCTCGAGGCCGAAGTACATGATCTCGTCACCCGCAGCGTTCTCGTAGGAGACGGCGTACGCGTTCATGACGTCGATCTTGCTGTTGACGTTGTTATCGAAGTTGCACTGCCACCCGTTGATGCCGAGGGTGTCCTTGCTTCCGGTCGCGAACGTCGAGGTGTCGCTGGTCAGGAAGGTCGTCCCCGTGTTGAGAAAGTCCTTCTCGAAGCCGGGGTCACTGAACCCGGTCGGCAACGTCTTGGGCGTCCCGTTCGCGTTGAAGATGGAGTCCCAGTCCACCGTCTGGGTCTTCCCACCGGCGCTCGTTGTGCTCGCCGACAGGACGTTACCGTCGAGCTGGAAATCCTCGTCGTGGACGGCGAGGACGACGCCGGCGATGAGCAGCAGCATGGTCGCAATGGCCATGCCGAGCAGGGTCCAGCGCTGCTTCGCGCGGGGGTTGGATCGAGAGAGCGTCATTCCGCGGTTCCTCCGATGGCGCCGGCAATGCGGGCGCAATACGCGGTGGCCGGACAGCCGCCGGCCAGATCAATAGGCGTTGGTCGCCTGGGCCCCTTCATGGGCAGTACCCCAGTACCCGTCGGTCGGCGACGGTGCCGCTGCGCGGCTTCGGACGCACAGATCCCCCTCTCGCGGCGCACAGGCCAAGATGAGAGGAACGCAACGGACCGGCGACAGCGGAGCAGAGCGCATCGACGGGCACGGCGCTTCAACCGTTATGGAGGTGAGGCAGCACCACCGTTGGCACATCGACGCCGGCACCGCCTGATGCGGCGCGCGTCGGGCCGGGGTGCTTGGGCAGCTCGGGATGCCCGGCTCGGAGAGGCTAGTACCGAAGTACTAGGCGGTCAATGTGCCGAATGACGTAGTCCGGTGGAGTTCAGAATGGTCCACTGCCGGATGGGCTCACGAGCGTGGCCAGCTCGCCCAGCAGCTTCGACCGGGCCCACATGGGTCCGAGTCCGGCAGCGCGCGCATCGGCGTGGGCCTCGAGGTCGGTGTGCTGACCGAACAGGATGAGGCGCGAGCCGGAGTGGCTGCGCAGCGCGTCGGTCCAGCCGGGCTGGCGGGCGGACCAGTCGACCAGAACGAGGTCGAGGTCAGGCGGCAGCTCGACCGGCGAGTCGACGCGCACGAGGGTCGCATCGGCCTGCGTCGCGGCTGACTCGATCCGGCTGAAGAGCATGAGGTCGCTGATGACCGCGCCGACCCTCATGCCTCGGCGGCGTCCTCGGGGACCGGGTCGTGCGAGGGAGCCGGGTGCGGGTGGTAGCCGTTCCCGTTCGACGTCTGGTCCAGGACGAAGCGGGCGATGCGCATCGGGTAGATGCCCACCACGACGGGCGCGCGCACCTCGACCGAGAGCTCGACCCCGACCTCGTCACGCTGCCACAGATCCTGGAGCTTGGTCGCCTCGCGCTCGGGCAAACCGATGTAGGCCGTGGTCCCGTTCCGGGACACGACGCTCATCGCATCGGGCTCGAGACCGAATCGGCGCCGGATGTCGGCGACGGCGATGTAGGGGCGGGATGTGAGATAGCGGCGGAGGCTCGAGGTGCTCGGCCGTTTGGAAGCGGACATTGTCTGTGGCGATAGAGTCTACCCCCGAGCCGCCATCCTTTCAGGATCGCTCGCCGAAGACGCTGCGCAGGACGAACAGGGCATTGGCCGGCCGCTCCGCCAGGCGGCGCATGAAGTACGGGTACCACTCGGTCCCGTAGGGGACGTACACGCGAAGCCGGTATCCCTGCTCGATGAGGCGGCGCTGGAGGTCGCGCCGGACGCCGAAGAGCATCTGGAACTCGAAGCGATCGCGGCCGATGCGATGCTCGCGCACGAAGGCGGCCACCCGGTCGATCATGGCGGGATCGTGGGTCGCGATGCCGGGGTACGCGTCGGCTCGGAGCAGGTCCTCGCAGAGCGCCACGAAGGCATCGCCGATGGCGACCCGATCCTGGTGCGCGACTTCCGGGCTCTCGGCGTAGGCGCCCTTGCACACGCGAGTGCGGACCCTGGCGGCGGCATAGCGCTCGACGTCGGCGGGAGATCGGTGCAGGTAGGACTGGATCACCGGGCCCACGTCGTGGCCGGGGGCGCGCAGGCGATCCACGACCTCGAGCGTGCGCTCGGTATAGGCCGAACCCTCCATGTCGATGCGGATGAAGATGCCGTGGCGGTCGCCCGCCGCGACGACCGGCTCCATGACGGCTAGGCACTCCTCGACGCCGAGATCGAGGCCCATCTGCGTCAGCTTGATGCTCACGTTGGCATCGAGTCCCTCCGCGGCAATGCGCTCGATGGCGTCCACGTAGGACGCGGCGGCCCGATCCGCGGAGGCCCGGTCGAGCACCGACTCCCCCAGGACGTCGAGGGTGGCACTGGCGCCCGAGGCGTTGAGCGCCCTGACCGTGGCGACCGCATGGGCGAGCGTCGTACCGGCCACGAAACGAAGCGGCATGCGCCGCAGGAGCGGCGTTCCGAGCGCCACCCGGGCGAGCCAGCGACGGTTGCTGAGCCAGAGGAAGAGGGCGCGCAGCGCCGCGGCGAGCATCGGAGCC
Organism: Candidatus Limnocylindria bacterium; assembly: GCA_036380655.1. Taxonomy (GTDB): domain Bacteria; phylum Chloroflexota; class Limnocylindria; order QHBO01; family QHBO01; genus JACDBZ01. The sequence goes on from DASVEH010000356.1 coordinate 5,863, forward strand.
AGTGTAGAGGCCACCGGCGCTCACCCGCGCAACCCACAAGAACCCCCCTGAACCTCGGGAAATCTTGTCTACGGATCGCTTGACCGCCGGGCGCACAATCCGCGCAGAGCGGTCGGGCCGAACCAGATGGCGCCTCCGTGGGGGGACGCGGCCCAGACCTGCCGGAGCAACGAACCTCACCGAGCCCTTGGAGGTCGTCAATGCCGCGCCCCGTCATGCGCCGTTCCGCGCATCCCGTTTCTCGCCTGCTCGCGTTCGCGAGCGTCTTCATGCTTCTCACCGGCCAGGTCGCCGCTGCGCCCCAGGGCGCGCGCCCGGCGGCTGACCCTTCGGACGGCCAGCGCCCGGCCGAACCGACGGCGCCGATCGAGCAGGACCTGCTCAAGAAGCTGGAGACCGGGGAGACCGAACGATTCGTCGTCGAGTTCAGCGCGGAGGCCGACCTGAGCGGGGCCGCCGACATCGACAGCTTCCGCGGCCGCGGCCAGTTCGTGGTCGACCGGCTGAAGGCCAGTGCCCGCGCCCAGCGCGACGCGATCAAGCTCGTCCGCGCAACCTCAGGCGCGCGCGCCGAGAGCTACTGGCTGCGCAACACGCTCATCGTGACCGGCGGCGACCGGCTCGCCGAGCAGCTGGCGTCCCTTCCGGGCGTCGAGCGGGTGCGCGCCGAGCGCGTCTACCCGCTCATCAAGCCGGTCGAGACGGAGATCGCGCTGCTCGCGGAAGGGCTGGAGCCGGAGTGGGGCGTCGAGAAGATCGGCGCGCCGGCAGTGTGGGAGACCGGCGTGCTCGGCTCGGGCATCGTGGTCGCCAACATCGACACCGGGGTCGACTTCGAGCACCCCGCTCTCGTCAACCAGTACCGGGGCAACCTCGCCGCCGGGTTCGACCACAACTACAACTGGTGGGATCCCACCGGCATCTGCGGTGACACGCCCTGCGACAACGCCGAGCACGGGACGCACACGATGGGAACCATGGTCGGCGGAGACGGCCCCGGGCCGTTCACGCCAGACATCGGCGTCGCCCCCGGCGCGCAGTGGATCGCCGCCAAGGGCTGCGAGGACTTCGGCTGCAGCGAGGGCGCGCTCCTCTCGTCCGGCCAGTTCGTCCTGGCCCCGACCGACCTGAACGGCGAGAACGAAGACCCGGGCCGGCGCCCGGACATCGTCAACAACTCTTGGGGCGGCGCCCCCGGCGACCCGTTCTACCTGGGCGTCGTCACCGCCTGGCGGGCGGCCGGCATCGTGCCGGTCTTCTCGGCCGGCAACTCCGGTCCATTCTGCGACTCGGGCGGCTCTCCGGGGGACTACCTCGAGTCGTTCAGCGTCGGCGCGACCGACATCGACGACGTGATCGCCGAATTCTCGTCGCGCGGACCATCGTCGTTCGGCAAGGGCATGCCCGACGTGTCGGCGCCCGGCGTCGACGTCATCTCCTCGGTGCCCGGAGGCGGCTACGCGTCCTTCTCCGGCACGTCGATGGCCGCGCCGCATACGGCCGGCACCCTGGCGCTCGTCATGTCGGCCGAGATCGGGCTGGTCGGGCAGGTCGATGCGGCCACGCTCGCGCTGCGTGACACCGCGTTCGACATCATCGACGAGCAGTGCGGCGGCGACGCGGACGGCGATCCGAACAACGTGTACGGCGACGGCCGGATCGACGCGGCGGCAGCCGTGGCCCTGGTGGCCACTGGCGGCACGCTGGCCGGCACGGTGACCGACTCCGACAGCGGCGATCCGATCGCCGGCGCGGACGTCTCGGCGAGCAACGGGACGCGCACCTTCCACGTGACCACGGCCTCCGACGGCACGTTCGAGCTCTTCCTGGCCGCTGGCAGCTATGCGGTCACCGCCGAGGGCTTCGGGTACGCAATGGGCCTGGCCGAGGCCGTCGTCATCGAGACCGATGCGACCACCGTGCAGGACTTCGCGCTGGTAGCTCTTCCTCGCTTCGAGGTGACCGGCCAGGTGACGGCGGCCTCGGACGAGGCGCCGATCGAGGACGCCTCCGTCCTGGCGGTCGGGACGCCGGTTCCCGCCGCGATCACGAATCCGAACGGCGTGTACAGCCTCACCCTGCCCGAGGGCAGCTACACGCTGCGCGCCTCGGCGGGCGGATGCACCGACTTCGACCTCGAGGAGATCGACCTCCACGAGGACATCTCGGTCGACTTCCAGGTCGCTCGCAAGCTCGACAACTTCGGGCACGGCTGCGCGCCGATCGCGTTCGACTGGGTCGACGCCACGACGCAGACCGCCCTGTACGGCGACGAGTTCGTCGGGCGCCTCGTCCTGCCGTTCGAGTTCCCGTTCTACGGCGAGAGCTATTCGGAGCTCTTCCTCAGCGACAACGGCTACCTGAACTTCCTCGGTCCGGACCAGTTCAACTCCTTCCCGGTGGAGATCCCGTCGGAGTCGCCGCCGAATGCGGCCATCTACCCCCTCTGGCAGGAGATGCGGATCGACGGTGCCGGGGCGATCGAGTACGCAACGATCGGCGACGCGCCGGATAGTGCCTTCGTCATCGAGTACGCCGGCGTGTCCGCCGGATCCGACGAGGTCACCTTCGAGGTCAAGCTCTGGGAGAACGGCGACATCGACCTGCTCTACGCGGATGCGGGCGACGGCATGCATGCCGGGATCGGCATCGAGAACGCCGCGGGCGATGACGCCCTCCAGTTCAGCTACCTGACCGATGTCCTGGCGGCGAACACGGCCTTCCGCATCACGGAGGTCCCGACGGGGCTCGTCCGTGGCACGGTGACCGACGCCAACGATGGACTGCCCGTCGCCGGCGCCCTGGTCGAGGCCGTCGGCAGCGGCCGCTCGACGACGACCGATGCGGAGGGCACCTACCAGCTGCGGCTCCTGCCCGGCTCGTACACGCTGAACATCGGCGCCGACGGGTACACGAGCTTCGACCAGGCCTTCAGCCTGGCGGTGGACGAGGAGCTCACCATCGATGCCGCGCTCGCCGCACCGATCGGATCGGTCGATCCGCTCGAGGTGAGTGCACAGGTCGAGCTGGGTGAGACCACCGAGGCGACGGTGACCATCTCGAACACCGGATCCGGGCCGCTGGCCTGGACCGTGCGCGAGCGACCGACCGGGGCTACCCCGCCGGAGCTGCCCGAGATCTCGGGGGCACCGACCTGGGCCCCGACCTGGGGT
>DASVEH010000357.1:0-8568 GCA_036380655.1 Candidatus Limnocylindria bacterium
GCCGAGGCGCTCAAGGCCCGGGGTGTGGGAAGCGCCATCTACTACCCGATCCCGGTCCATCGCCAGAAGCCGTTCCTCGCGCTCGGGTACGGGAACGAGCGGCTTCCGGTCACCGATCGTCTTACCGCCCAGGTGCTCAGCGTCCCGGTCCATCCATCGCTCAGCGACGAGGAGGTGGCCACCGTCATCGACGCCGTGAACGCGACGGCCGCCGAGCTCGGGCCGCTCGAGGCGGGGACGATCGCCGGATGAGGGCCCGGGAGCAGCGTCCGCTGCGCGCCGGCGTCGTCGGCCTGGGGATGATGGGTCGCAACCACGTGCGCGTGTGGGACGAGTCGGTGGCCGGTGTCGAGCTGGTGGCGGTCGCCGACCCGGACCCCGCAGCGGTCCAGCGCGCCACCGCCGGCCGCCGGGCGCGGGGCTACGAGGATCCCGATCGCATGTTCGCCGAGGAGGAGCTCGACCTCGTCAGCATCGTGGCGCCCACCAGCCTTCATCTTCCGGTCACGCTGTCGGCGTTTCGGGCGGGCGCGAACGTCCTCGTCGAGAAGCCGATCGCGGCCACCCGCGAGGAGGCGACCGCGATGATCGAAGCGGCCCGTGACGCGAGGCGGATGCTCACGGTCGGCCACATCGAGCGCTTCAACCCGGCGATCCGGGAGCTTCATCGGCGCCTCGCTGCGGGAGAGCTCGGCCGCATCTTCCAGATCAGCGCCACCCGCCTCGGCCCGTTCCCGGCGCGGATCCGCGACGTGGGGGTGGTGGTCGACCTGGCGCCCCATGACCTCGACGTCATGCGCTACCTGGTTGGCTCCGAGCCGATCCGCCTGTACGCGGAGGCCGAGCGCCGAATCCACACCGAGCACGAGGACCTCTTCAACGGGATCATGAAGTTCGAGAACGGGGTGATCGGCATCCTCAACATCAACTGGCTGACCGCCACGAAGCGGCGGACCCTGACGGTGACCGGGGAGCGCGGCTTCTACGTCGCCGACTACATCGCGCAGGACCTCGTCTTCTATGCCAATCCCAACGCGGACCAGACCTGGGAGAACCGCGGGGCCGACGGGTTCGGCGCGCCGATCACCTCGGTGGCCGAGGGCGAGATGACGCGCCGCTCGATTCGACGCGCGGAGCCGCTCACCGTCGAGCTCGACGAGTTCGCGCGGGCCGTCCGCGACGGCAGCCCGCCCCCGGTCGATCCGCACGACGCGATGGTCGCCCTGCTGCTCGCCCGCACCATGGTCGAGTCGGCGCTGACCGGACAGGCGATCGGCGGCGCGGCCCTGGCGGAGGTGGTGGCATGAGGATCGCGGTCGTCGGCCTCGGCCACATCGGCCTGCCCCTCGCGGTGCAGTACGCCTCGCGCGGCCACGACGTCGTCGGCGTCGACGTGGACACGGGCCTCGTCGATGCGCTGAATGCCGGCCGCTCGCCGCATCGCGACGAGCAGACGCTCATCGACCGCGTGCCGGAGCTGGTCGCCGCCGGCCGCCTGCGGGCGACCACGTGGCAGGACCCGGCCGGCGTGCGAGAGGCCGAGGCGGTGGTCGTGATCGTTCCCGTGGTGGTGGATGCGCAGCGGCAGATCGACTTCAAGCCGATCGACGCCGCCACGCGCGACATCGCCGCCACCATCGGCCCAGGAGCCCTTGTCATCTACGAGACCACGCTGCCGGTCGGCACCACGCGCAGCCGCTTCGGGCCGATGCTGGTCGAGGGCAGCGGCCTGTCGCTCGACGAGGACCTCTTCCTGGCCTTCAGCCCGGAGCGGGTCCTGGTCGGCCGCGTCTTCCTGGATCTGCGGCGCTATCCCAAGATCGTGGGCGGCACGAGCCCCGAGAGCACGCGCCGCGCGGTCGGCTTCTACGAGTCCGTCCTCGACGAGGGAACCGAGGTCCGTGCGGTCGCGAGCGCCGAGGCGGCCGAGATGACGAAGCTGGCCGAGACGACCTATCGGGACGTGAACATCGCGTACGCCAACGAGCTGGCGCGCTACGCGTCGCGCCACGGCATCAACGTGAGCGAGGTGATCGACGCCGCCAACTCGCAGCCGTACAGCCACATCCATCAGCCCGGCGTGGGCGTCGGCGGTCATTGCATCCCGGTCTATCCGCACTTCCTGTTCAACGACGATCCCGAGCTCCGCATGCCTCCCCTGGCCCGCGAGATCAACGAGGGCATGGGCGCCTTCACCGTCGACGTCATCGAGGACCACGTCGGCTCGCTGGACGGCCAGAACGTGCTCGTGCTCGGCGTCGCCTACCGCGGGGACGTGCGCGAGGACGCGTTCAGCTCCGCCTTCCGGCTGCGCGACGAGCTGCTTGCGGCCGGAGCCAGGGTCTACGGCCACGACCCGTACTACGACGCCGAGCACCTGCGCGGCCACGGATTCGAGCCATACGACCTCGAGGCACCGGAGCCGATCCGCGTCGCCGTGCTCCAGGCGGCGCACGAAGCGTATCGCGCCATGGCGCCCGGGACGATCCCCGGGTTGGAGCTGTTCGTCGACGGGCGCAACGCCATCGACCGCGAGCCGTACGACCGGGCAGGGATCGGGTATGTCGGCATCGGGCGCTGAGGCGGCGCCCGAGACGCCCGCTGTCGGCCTGGCGGCCGGCCGCGGGGTGTGGGTGGTGGTTCCGACCTACAACGAGCGCGAGAACCTGGAGCCGCTGACGGCGGCCATCCTGTCGGCACTTCCGGAGGCCTCCCTGCTGGTGGTGGACGACGCCTCGCCCGACGGCACCGGCAGGCTGGCCGATACCATCGCGGCGCGCGAGGCACGTGTGTCGGTGCTGCACCGCTCCGGCAAGGAGGGCCTCGGGGTCGCCTACCGTGACGCCTTTCGCTGGGTCCTCGAAAAGCCTGAGGCCCGCGCCGTCGTGCAGATGGATGCCGACTTCAGCCACGACCCCGCCACCCTTCCGAGGCTCCTGGCGCCCCTCATGCGGGACGCCGACCTCGTGCTCGGAACGCGCTATATGCCCGGCGGCGACACCGTCGGGTGGCCCGCGCACCGTAAGCTGATCAGCCGGGCGGGAACGATCTTCGCGCGGACCGTGCTGCTCCTGCCGTATCGCGACCTGACCGGCGGATTCAAGGCATGGCGGCGCGAGCTGCTCGACGCGATCCGGCTGCGCGAGACGTCGGGGTCGGGCTATGGCTTCCAGATCGAGACGACTTGGTGGGCGCATCGGCGTGGCGCGCGCATCGTGCAGGTGCCGATCGTCTTCCGCGAGCGGGTGGCCGGTGCGTCGAAGATGACCGGCGGGATCGTGCGCGAGGCGCTGCTGCTCGTCCTCAGGCTGCGGCTCGGCGCCATTCGCGAGGCGCTCTCACGCTCCTGACCCGTGCGCCGCGGAAGCCGGCCCGCCGTGCGCCCGATCACGGCATCGGCTAGCATGGCGCCTCGCCTCGCCCGGCGGCCGAGAGGGCCGCAGCCGAGCCGCCGCATGACCATGAGCCGATGAGCTTCCGATCACGACCCGTTCTCGACCGCAAGCATCGCCCGCGCTGGCAGGACGAGCTGCGCACCCAGCAGCTGACCGTCGTCGCGTTCGCGGTGGCGATCGCGCTTGCCCTCGGCATCTTCGGGGCCGCCGCCTGGAACGGCTACTGGGAGGCGCACTACCGGCCCGTCGCCGCGGTGGCTGGCACCACCTTCGACCGATCCGACCTCGACGAGCGCATGCGGATCATGGTGGCCGAGGCATCGGCCACCATCGCCGAGCTCCAGGCCCAGATGGGCGGCCCTCGCGACCAGATCATCCAGCAGCAGATCGACCAGCTCAGCCAGGAGCTCAACAGCCTCGACACGAACGCCGCCGACGCCCTCGTCCAGAGCGCGGTGCTGGCGGCCCGCGCGGATGACTTCGGGGTGAGCGTCAGCGACGAGGAGCTCGAGGACGGCCTTGCCGAGCGGTTCGCCCTCCCCGAGCTGGTGCGCGCGCAGCTGATCCTGGTCGAGGCCCTGCCGGAGGATGCGGAAGCCGACGCGGAGCCGACCGACGCGCAGCTCGAGGCGGCGCGCGAGGAGGCGGAGGCCGCCCGCGACCGGCTCGACGATGGTGAGGAGTTCGCGACGGTGGCCACCGACGTCAGTGACGACTTCACGGCCCAGACCGGCGGCCTGCTGGGCTGGTTCGCCGCCGACGATGCCGCCTACGGGGAGTACTTCGAGCTGATCGGCGATGCCGGCGAGGGGGACCTCGTGGGGCCGGTCGAGACGGAGCGAGGCTACGTGGTGCTCGAGGTGCTCGGGCGGCGGGAGGCCACCACCGAGAGCCCGCTGCGCGAGCTCCTCGGAGGGCAGGGCGTCAGCGAGGACACGTACCGGCGCTTCGTCCGCGGCGAGCTGCTGATGGACGGCTTCCGGGAGTACTTCGGCGAGGAGGTCGTCAGTTCGCCCACCGCGCAGCGGCGCGTCGCGCAGATCCACATCGCGCCGGTGACCGACGCGGTCGTGCCGCAGGAGCGTGCCCGCCACGTCCTCATCAACCCGCTCCCCGAGGACGCCGCCACCGATGCGGAGGCCACCGACGAGCAGTGGGCGGATGCCCTGGCCGAGGCCGAGGAGGTCCATGAGCAGCTGTCGGCGGAGGACGCGGATTGGTTCGCGATCGCCGAGGAGCACAGCGACGACACCGGATCCGGAGCTCGCGGCGGCGACCTCGGCTGGTACGACCCGGCCTCGTCCCCATACGTCGAGGAGTTCGCCACGGCGCTCGAGGGCCTCGAGGTGGGCGAGCTGAGCGAGCCGGTGCGCAGCGAGTTCGGCTACCACATCATCCAGAAGACCGGCGAGCGGCTCAGTCCGCAGGCCCAGGCCGCGGACCTCGTCGAGCAGCTGCGCGACGATCCCGACAGCTTCGCCGAGGTGGCCACCATGGTGAGCGAGGACTACGCGACCGCCGAGGAGGGGGGTGAGCTCGGCTGGGTGGCGCCCTACCAGCTGGACGAGGCGCTCGAGGAGGTCGTGTTCGGGCTCGAGGAGGTGGGCGAGGTGAGCGAGCCGTACGACGGCGGCACCGAGGGAATCACCATCTACCAGCTCCTGGAGCTGAGCGACAGTCGGGAGATCGAGGAGGATCGGCTGGAGGAGATCCGCTCGAGCGGCTTCGATCGCTGGCTCGAGCAGGAGGTGCGCGCGCCGGTCGAGACCTGGGTCGACCCGCAGTTCGCGTCCTCGACAGCCGCCTGAGCCGATGAGCGCCGGCGCGTCGCGCGGCGTGGACGGCCTGCTCGCCGCGGCGGGCGTCGATGCGGCGGAGGGCGTCCAGATCGTGTCGGTCGGACGCATGGCGGCGATCGCCTTCGATCCGTCCATCGATCTCGTCCTGCTTGCCGATGCGGCCGTCGAGGCCGCGGATTCGCGCCCGGAATCGGCCGTGCTTCCCGGACGACATGCCCGCGGCGGACCGAAGGCCGTGTTGACCGCGCTCTACCCGGCCGAGCACGAGCTGCTCCACCTCCCCGACCGCGCACCGCATCGGCTCGACGGTCTCGACGACGAGGCACTGGCCGCCGGCTCGTGGCTCGTTCCGGCGCTGGGTGCGATCGAGAACCTGGCCTCCCCGCACGGCATGGCGGCCATCAGCGCACGGCTTCGGGCTCCGGATGGTTGCCCGTGGGACCGCAGGCAGACGCATCTCAGCCTCCGCCCCTACCTGCTGGAGGAGGCCTACGAGACGGTCGACGCCATCGAGCAGGGGTCGCCGGCCGACCTGGCGGAGGAGCTGGGCGACCTGCTGCTCCAGGTCATCCTGCACGCCCAGTTTGCCGCCGAGGAGGGCAGCTTCGACCTGACCGACGTGTATCGATCGATCGCGGGGAAGATCGTGCGTCGCCATCCGCACGTGTTCGGCGAGCTCGAGGTCGGCGGCGTCGAGCAGGTGCTCACCAACTGGGAGACGATCAAGGCGGATGAGCGCGCCGAGCGCGGCAAGCAGGACGAGGGCGCCTTCGGTGGCGTGGCACGGGCACTGCCGGCCCTGCCCGGCAGCCGCGAGATCCAGGAGCGCGCCGCCGCCCTCGGCTGGGACTGGGACGCCATCGAGGGCGTGTGGGAGAAGGTCGTCGAGGAGCTCGACGAGCTGCGGGCCGCGACGACGGACGAGGAGCGCCTCCACGAGATGGGGGACGTCCTCTTTGCGCTCGTCAACCTGGCGCGTTGGATGAAGCTCGATCCCGAGGAGGCGCTACGGACGGCGAACCGTCGCTGGGTCGCCCGCTATCGCCGGGTGGAGGAGCTGGCCGCGGAGCGCGGGGTCGACCTCGGTCAGCTGACGCTCGCCGAGAAGGACGTCTTCTGGAACGAGGTGAAGGCCCGATGACGGAGGGGCGGCGCGTCGCCATCGTCGTCCACGCCGTGTTCCCCGGCGATCCGCGGGTCCGTCGCCAGAGCGACGCGCTCATCGATGCCGGCTACGAGGTCGACGTCATCTGCCTGCGTCAGCCCGGCGAGGCATCGGAGGAGAGGGACGGCCCGTTGCGCATCGTGCGGCTGCCCATGAATCGGCGCTTTCTCGGCTTTGCGGGCCACATGGCCGAGTACGTCGCCTTCACCGCCATGGTCGCCTGGCGGCTGGCTCGTGAGCACCGTGGCCGGCAGTACGACCTCGTCCAGGTGGCCACCGTGCCCGACTTCCTCAGCTTCGCGGCCATCCCCGAGAAGCTCGGCAAGGTGCCGCTCCTGCTCGACCTTCACGAGGACATGCCCGAGTTCTTTCGCGATCGCTTCGCGAGCTCCCTGCTCCGTCCGCTCCGACCGGTTGTCTCCGCCGCCACCCGGGCGTCCGCCGCCGTGGCGGATCGGCTCATCACCGTCCACGAGCCGCTCCGCGCGCTCTCGATCGCGCGGGGCGTCGCGCCCGAGAAGATCGACGTCGTCATGAACAGCGCCGACGGCCGCCTGTTCGATCCGGACCGCCATGAGCGCCGCGCCTTCATGGCCGGTGGCGAGCTTCGGCTCATCCACCACTCGAACTTCCAGCGCATCTACGGGCTCGACGTCGCCATCGAGGGCCTGTCGCGCCTCCGTCCCGGCCTGCATTGGCGGCTGGACGTCTACGGCGACGGCCCGTGGCGACCGGAGATCGAGGCGGCCATCGCGCGGACCGGCACGGCCGACCGGGTGACGCTCCACGGCCGCGTGCCGATGGACGATCTGCCACGCCTGCTCGCCGGCGCGGACATCGGCCTGGTGCCATCCCTGCCGGAGCGCTATCTCGAATACTCGCTCAGCACGAAGCTGCTCGAGTTCGCCGCCATGGGCGTCCCGACCGTCGCCAGCGATTTGGCGACATTCCGCCACCACTTCACCGATGCGGCCCTCTGCTTCGTGCCCGGAGGCGATCCCGATGCGCTGGCGCGCGCGATCGAGAGCCTGGTCGACGACCCGGAGCGCGCGGCGGCCATGGGCCTCGAGGCGCGTCGCCAGGCGGCCGCGTACGACTGGGAGCGCCAGAAGGCCCGCTACCTCGAGATCGTCGGAGAGCTGATCGGCTCCTGAGACGCGGTTCGCTCCATGACCCATCGCGGTTCGATGGGTGGACCATGGGGCCATAGGCGGCCCACACGAGCGTGGATAGGATCGGAGGCGGTGGCACTGCCCGTCACCTCCATTGCCCATCCCCGAGGAGCCCCTTGTTGCGAGATCGAATCGGCGCCGCCGTCCTTGCCGCCGTCACCCTGACCATGGCCGTCATGGTCGCCGCCCCGGCGCCGGCCGCCGCCGCCGCGCCGAAAGTCGCGATCATCGTGGGGCCGGTCGGTGGCCTGACCGATACCTACCGCCGCATGGCGAATGAGGTCGCCACCGCCGCGACCGCCGCCGGCGCGACCGTCGTCAAGGCCTACTCGCCGTCGGCGACCTGGGCAAACGTGAAGAAGGCCGTGAACGGCGCCAAGGTCATCATCTATTTCGGCCATGGCAACGGCTACCCGAACCCCTACGGCTCCAACGAGCTGACGGACCGATCCAACGGATGGGGCCTGAACACGAAGACCACCAACGGCGACGCCGACAGCTGGTCGGCCGGCACCCTGGTCTACTGCGGCGAGCGCGCACTGCTTGGCACGCTGACCAGCGCCGATGACGCCGCTCGGCGCACCTACTGCGGCGGCACCGCCAACGACGGCATCACGCCGGCACCGGGCTTCACCATGGTCTACGCCCAGGCGCACTATGCGCCCGGCTTCGGCGAGCGCTACACCAAGGAAACGCCGCTCACCACCCTGACCGAGGCACAGCAGCGCGTTCGTCACTACTCGACCCCGATCCTGCGCCTCGGCGGCTCCTACCTTGCCACTGCCTACGGCGATGCCGACGATATCGTGACGCGCGTGCTCACGCAGCCCACGACCTCCTACCGCGACATCTTCAAGCAGGGCCGCGGCTACAGCCCGACCACCCTGACCGATTCGGCGCACGCCGACATTTCCGGCTCCCGCGTCTGGGTCCAGCGCACCTCCATCAGCGGGCTGCACTTCGGACAGCCCGACTACTGGTACGCCTTCGCCGGCGATCCGAACCGCACCCCGGGCGGCTCCTCCGTCGCGTCGCCG
>DASVEH010000358.1:0-4358 GCA_036380655.1 Candidatus Limnocylindria bacterium
GTCACCTTCGCGCCGACCGCCCCGAACTGCACCATGATGTCGGAGCCGGTCGCCCCGGTGTCGAGGCGGAAGTCGCGCGCGGTGAGGGTGACGTAGGTGCCGAGGCGGATCTCGAGCGTGTCGACGGTCAGCTGGAAGGCATCCACCTTGCCGTCGGCGAACGTGAGCGCGATGCGGAACGCCTCATCGTCCAGCGTGCCATCGGGGCGCTTGTCGTCGGCCGTCAGACGATCGGTGAGCGTTGCGCCGTACGCCTTGCCCGGGAAGAGCTTCGCGCCGCCGGAGGCGATGTAGATGATCCCCGTGAAGCCGGCGGTGTCGGTTGCCGGAGCACCATCGACGGGGAAGCGCACGTCGAGTCCCGAGATGCCGATGCGGATGTCGTCGAGTTCGAGGATGCCGCCGAAGGTGATCTTCTTGTCGGGAGCCGATGGCGTCAGGGCGTTGGCGGTGTTCACCGCCCCGGTCGTCGGGGGCAGGCCGTAGGCGAGCTCGGCGGTGCCGAGGCGGAAGCCGTTGCCGTAGACGGTGAGGCCCGGAATCACTCCGGCACCGAGCACCTCGTCGTTGTTCTTCAGGATGTTTGACGAGGTCGCGGGGTCGTATGGCCGGATCGACCCGGTGATGCCGAAGCTCGGGAACGTGATCGTGGCGGTGTTAACCTTCACGATCTCCTGGTCAGCCGCGCCCTTGGGGTCGTAGGTGACCTTGATGCCGGTCGCCTGCAGGCGGGCCACGTTCGGGATCTGCGCGTCGAGCGAGGCGACCTGCAGGCTCCACTTGCCGGTGAGGCGCACGTCGACGTTGCCGCCGAGGAGGCCGAACACGTCGACGGCCAATTCGAACGAGCCCATCACTCCGACGAGGTCGACGGTGATGCCCGAGTTGGTCTGCGCCGTCGAGGTCGCCCCTGTCGTCGGGCTGCCGCCGAAGGCGAGCGAGGCCCGCTGCACCCCGACGATCACCGAGACGAGCACCTTGCCGTCGGCGAATCCGAATCCGCCGAGCCCCACCGTCGGGCCCTGCAGCGTCAGCGGGCCGAGCGCGATCGGACCGCCCTCGGTGCGCTCCCCCACGGCGCTCGCCGACACGGCGAGCGTGAGCGACTGCGTCTGGTTGCTGACCGAACCGGCAGCGACCTTCCCCGCGATCATCGTGATCGTGACGTTGCCCGTGCCGCTGAACAGTCCCAGCGTGTTGCCGGGGTTCTTGTCCTTCAGGAAGTAGCGGTAGGTGACGGCCGTCGCGTTCGCCGCGGCACCCGAGATGAGCAGCGGCGTGCCGATCAGGAGCGGGACGCCCGTCGCCGATACCGCGAGATCGCCGATGAGTCCGGAGATCTGGAACGGCGCCGTGGCCGCGGTCTCGATCGACGACTTCAGGATCGGATCGGCCACCCCGCCGGTCGTGGCGGGAAGCGACGTGTAGGTGAGGTCGATGTAGCCCTGCGCATTGAGCTGCGCCTGGCTGACACTCGCGACGGTGAGGGATGCCAGGGGCCCGGGCCTGGGTGCTTCCGCGGTCGGGGTGAAGACGTAGAACTTCTCCTCTTCGCCGACCAACAGGGCGGTCAGGCCGGCCCCGTGGTTCGCGGTGATGCTGCCCTCGATGAACCTGACAGTGACGACTCCCGTACCCGGCAGGGCCGGTCCGGAGACGCTGTACATCCACGTGTTCGCCTTGCCCACCACTGCGGTCGGGATGCCGTCCACGACCCAGACCCCGGTGGAGCCGGCCACCGACACCGTGATCTCGGCGGCGGCATCGGTCACGCTGGCCAGGTTGATGGTGCCGGCCGTGGGGGTGAAGACAACCGTGATCGTGGTGAGCGTGGCTGCGGTGAGCACGGCGTTCTTCAGAGGAGTCACGAGGTCGGCAGTGACGATCACGGGCACGGGGTCGCTCGTCGGCGACACGACCGGGCCCGTCGGGCGCAGCTGGAAGTCGGTGACGCGGAACGAGCCGAGCTGGAAGCCGGTCGTCGGCGAGATGGAGAACGTGGCGAAGCCGGTGATGCTCACGACGTTCTCGCCGCCGACGGTGACCATCGCGGTGGCGTTCCACAGTGAGATGCCGAGGGTGCCGTCGCGCTCGCGGGTCAGACGAATCGAGCCGCCCAGGGTGACGGCGCTGCCGGCGGTGATCACGACATCGGTGGCGGTGAAGCTGAACACGCCGGGTGCCATCGCGCCGGTCATGCCCGCGCCGAGGTCACCGGGGTTGAGGGTCAGCGAGTCGGAGGCGTTCACCTGGAACGCGACGGTGCCGCTGATGCCGAGACCGTCCAGGCCCAGCAGCGCAATCGTGCCGATCGCACGCATCGCCCAGCCGGAGCCGGCTCCGCTGCCCTTGATGAACGTGATCGAGGCGTTGCGGATGAGCACGCCGATCGCGGCCGGGTTGATGTCGCCGTTCGCGAGCTTGGACGGCCCCGAGCCGATGAAGATCTCGAGACCCTCGCCCGAGAACGAGTCGCCGCTGAGGGCGAACTGCCCCGCGCGGATCTCGAGGATGTCGCCGAAGCTGAAGTCGAGATCCTGCACGATGAACACGAATCGAGCCGCGGTCAGGTCGAGGACGATCTCGGTGTCGCCCACCTCGACGGTCTGATCGACGACCACGCCCGTGGTGTTGACCGCGAAGCCGACACTCGCGCTCGCGGGGAACGTGCCGCTGCCGGCGTCGACCTTGCCGGTCAGCATGCCGGCCACGCCGCCGGACAGGGTGACCGTGTCGGGGGTGGTGCTCGCGTCTGTCACGGCGTTGCGCGGGAAGACCACGAGAACGCCCGAGGCCTCCTTGAGACCGGGGTTGTCGGAGCCGATGTTCTGACCGGTGGCGATGCTGGCTCCCACGAAGGCGATCGTCGTCACCTGCAGAGCGGGGGTGGGCCCGGAGCGCTCGAACGCGATGCCGTCGACGTGGATGGTCACGGGGTTTGCGCCGGTGAAGACGACGTCGATGTCGGATGCCGCGACGCGCAGGAACGGGCCCTTCGGCAGCGACAGCACCCGCACGTTGGGCTGGAGCGCCGCCTGGTTGCCGTCGTCGTTCCAGGTCACGGTGTAGCCGCCGGTGACGGCGGCGACGGTGACCAGGTCGGTGCCGGCATCCGCATCGAGGAGCGCCTCGATCGCATCGTCGACCACCGAGGGCAGCGCATCGAACGCGATCGGGGCACTCATCTCACTCGGGGCGAGCGTGCCGTCCGTGTTCGCGTCGATCGCGAGGGTGAAGGTGCCGGCGGGCACTCCGACCGAGATCGTCTGCTCCTCGGGGCGGTCGGCGTTGCCGTCGGTTGTCGTCGTCACCGTGACCCCGGCGAACTGGAACACCTCGGTCACGACCACGCCCTGGCCGGCCACGAGCAGTGTGTTCACCTGGAGGGTGAGCGAAGCGGTGATGTCGATGGGCAAGCCGCGCAGGACGACCTTGCCCGACACCTCGCCGGCCATGCCGGTGGGGGTGATGATGAACGCACCGTTGCCGTTCGAGAGGTACAGCCCGACGTCGTCGGGGTCGACTTCGGTGGCGTCGTCGATGCTGCCATCGGCGCCCTGGTCGCCGAGGAACAGCGACACGTCGGCGAAGGCGAGCCGCACGATCTTGGTGCCGGTCGCCGTCTTGCGCTGCTCGAAGATCGCGACGCCCGTAAGGGTCTGGTCGAGAATGCTGATTTCGGCGGGAGCGCCGGGAAGGCCCACCTGCACCCGGAGCGTGCTCTTCGGGATCGACAGCGTGATGCTCGACGGGCCGAGGTCGAACGACCGCTCGATGTCTGCGGCGGTGTTGTTGATCTGCACGATGGCGTCGATGTTCACCGTGACGCCGGGCAGCACGTCGGGATCCAGTTCGATGCCGGCCACGAGCGCGCCGACGATGCCGGCGCGGGTCACGAGGATGACACCCGAGGTGATCGTGGCAGTCACATAGGTCTGCGTGCCGTCGCCGAGTTCGAGGGTGACGTCGGAGAGCATCAGCATGATGTCCTGGGTCGTCGCGTTCTTGGCGAAGGCGAAGTCGCCGGTGAGGCGCTGGCCCACGACCTCGAGGGTGACGTCCAGCCCCGCCACCGCGATGCCGGAGCGGATCAGCGTGCCGTCGACGGTCTGCGGCGAGGCGAGCGTGTTGAGCTGGACTGCGAGAGTGCCCGAGAAGGTCACACCCGGGATGAGCAGCTCGACCGTGGCCTGCATGCGGCCCGCGATGCCGCCCGCGGTCGTGCCGCTCGCCCCGATGATGTCGAAGGCGCCCGAACCGTCGCGGACGATCACGATGGCCCGATCGGGGGTGCCGAGGCGCAGGCCGACGTTCGCGAAGCGGATCTGCTGGATGACCGCGTCACCCCCATCGAGGGC
>DASVEH010000359.1:0-3139 GCA_036380655.1 Candidatus Limnocylindria bacterium
ACACGACCGTCACCTTCCTTCGCGACGGCGAGCCGGTCCGCGAGGCCGTCCTGCGCGTCAACGAGCCGGGGGCGTTCGACGGCTACCTCGTCCATCCGTGGACCTACGGGCCCGCGGTCCGGCTGCGCGTGACCACGCTCGATGGCGCGCCGCTGCTCGACGCGCCGGTCGCGCTCGATGCCACGCGCGACGGCGTCCCGGTCGGCTCGGCCGAGCTCCCGACGGCCGGCGTGACTCTCGGACTGGCCCTCACCGATGGCGAACGCAACGAGCTCGGGGTGAGCGTTGTTGGCACCGGCGGGCTGGTCGACAGCGCGAGGCTGACGCCGGGGGAGTCGGTCCGTGTCGGCGACCTGCGGGTCGAGCTGGACGGCTTCGACGCCTGGGTGACCTTCCTTTCGCGCCGCGATCCGGGCATGGCCGTCCTCTTCCTCGGCGCCGCTGCGTTGAGCGCGGCCCTGGCCATCGCGTTCTGGCTGCCGCGCCGGCGTGTGACCGTGCGGCCCAGCGGCGCGGGCCTCGAGCTGCTGCTGCGCGGGGAGCGGTTCGACCGGACGACCGACGAACTCGCGCGCCTCGGCCACCGCCTCGGTGCCCGGGCGTGACGAGCGTGCTCGACCTGTGGCGCGCGGTCGATCCCGAGGCACGCCTCGTGTCGGGGTCGTTGGAGCGGCTGGCCCGGCCCGTGCGGCGCGTCGCCGGCACGCGAGCTGCCCCGCCCCATCTGCCGCCGATGCCGGAGGGGGGTCTGCTCGTGGCCGATGCGGGCGTCCTTCCGGCCGATGGCCTGGATGGCCTGGTCGCTGCGCTGGGTGAGGCGGGCGCCGATCCGGTCGCGGTCTGGGTCGTATCGGCGACGCCCCGTTCGCTCGAGCGCGCGGGGGCGGATGTTCCGATCCTGCTCGGAGCCGGCGCGGTCGCATCCGTCGTCGCAGTCGCGGACCGTCACTTGGAGGACGAGACCGAGCAGCTCGCCGCCTTCGGCACCGCTCTCCGGCTTGCCGGCGCGGAGGCGGCCCTCGTGGATCCGCAGCCTGCGGCGCCCGCCGGGGTCGTGGCCGCCCGGCTGCGTCGGGGGGTCGCGGTGACCGTCGACGGCGCGCTCCGCGCGCTCAACCCGCGCCCGGCCGGACGCGCACTGGCCACCCGCTTCGCCGCGGCCCATGCCCGCCTCCTGTCCGAGCGCTCGGAGACGAGCGCGGTGGCGCGCCGGACGCGGGACGGGCTCTGGGTGCTGGAGCGCCCGATCGGTCCCGGGGCGTCGGCATGGCTGTTCGACGATCTTCCACCGGCTCGCATCGACGAGGTCGGCCTCGACGCGCTGGCCGTCACCCTGCGTGCGCTGCTCCGACGTCGAGCGGCAGAGCCGGCCGGATCGCGAAGCACCCCGAAGGCGCCTCCATCCACGGGCGACCCGCTGCACGACACGTTGCTTGCGGTCGCCCGCGCGAACGGCCGGATCGCACCGGCCGCACGCTCGTTGGGCGTCCACCGGAATACCGTCCTCTACCGCCTGCGGCGGGCTGCCGCCGAGCTGGGGATCGACCCTCGCCGGCCGGACGACGCCCTGCGCCTGCTGCGAGGCCCCGACGGGGACGGCTGACGGGCCGGCGCACTGTGCACTCTGCACAACAGATGTCCGGCATCACTGCCCGGCGCATGGGCCGATCCTGGTGCCGCGCGCGCTAGCCTGATCGGCGACCCATCACGCCCATCGCACGAGGTTCCTCCATGGCCACCACCAAGCTCGCCGATGCCCTCAAGCTGGCGGAGACGCGCAACCTGCGCTTCGTCAGCCTCCAGTTCACCGACATCGTGGGACAGGTGAAGAGCGTCCAGGTCCCGATGCACCAGCTGGAAGAGGCGGTCGAGCACGGCAAGTGGTTCGACGGCTCGAGCATCGAGGGCTTCACCCGCATCGCAGAGTCGGACATGTTCCTGGTGCCCGACCTGTCGACCTTCAGCCCGATCCCCTGGGAGCCGGGATTCGGCCCGGACGGCAAGGAGAAGCTGCACACCGGCAGCGCACGGGTCATCTGTGACGTGTACGACCCGAACGGCGAGCCGTTCCCGGGCGACCCGCGCGGCGTCCTGCGGCGCCAGCTGGATCGGGCCAAGAAGCTCGGCTTCACGCTCAACACGGGGCCCGAGCTCGAGTTCTTCCTGCTGAGCCGATCGAACGGCAGGGTCGAGCCGCTGCCGCACGACGCCGCCGGCTACTTCGACCTCTCCGAGGACCTCGGCACCGAGGTGCGCAAGGAGATGATGAACGCGCTCGAGGAGTTCGGCATCCGGGTCGAGACGGCGCACCACGAGGTCGCCACCGGCCAGCACGAGATCGACTTCCAGTACGCCGATGCGCTCCGCACCGCCGACAACGCGGTGACCTTCAAGACGACACTGAAGGCGGTTGCCGCCTCGAAGGGGCTGTACGCCACGTTCATGCCGAAGCCGTTCTTCGGCATCAACGGCTCCGGGATGCACACCCACATGAGCCTGTGGGACGACAAGAAGGGCCGCAACGCCTTCAGCGACCCGAAGGACCCGTACGGGCTCTCGGAGATCGCCCGCAGCTATATCGCCGGCGTGCTCGAGCACGCGCGCGGCATGATCGCGGTCCTCGCCCCGCTGGTGAACTCGTACAAGCGCCTTGTCCCCGGGTACGAGGCGCCGGTCTACGTGGGCTGGGCGCGTATCAACCGCTCGGCCCTCATCCGCATCCCGCAGAGCAGCAAGGGCCAGTTCAATTCGGTCCGGATCGAGCTCCGCTGCCCCGACCCCTCGTCCAACCCTTACCTGGCCTTCGCCGCCATGCTGGCCGCCGGCCTGGACGGCGTGGAGCGCAAGCTCACCCCGCCCGATCCGGTCGAGGAGAACCTGTACCACTTCGACGCCGCCAAGCTCGAGTCGCGCAAGATCAAGCAGCTGCCCGGAACACTGCGGGAGGCGATCGACGAGCTCTCGAAGGACCGCGTCATCGCCGAGGCGCTCGGGGACCACATCTTCGAGCGCTTCGTCGAGGCGAAGACCGAGGAGTGGGACGAGTACCGCATGCAGGTCAGTGCCTGGGAGGTCGACCGCTACCTCGAGGCGTTCTAGCGTTCCCTCGACCCCTGTGGCGGTATGCTCTGGCGTACCA
>DASVEH010000360.1:0-3508 GCA_036380655.1 Candidatus Limnocylindria bacterium
ACCGGAGCCGAGCCCGTACTACCCGAGCACGCGACGCTTCGGGAATCCGCTCTACCTGCGGATCGAGGAGATCCCCGGCGCCGACCGCCTCGCTGGTGAGCTCGCCGAGCTCGCGACCGCCGGCCGAGCCCTCAACGCCGAGCGCGTCATCGACCGCTCGCGGATCGTCGCGCTCAAGCTGCCGGCGCTCGAGCGCATCTGGGCGTCCGGGACGGACCGCGCATCCTTCGAGGCGTGGCGCGCCGAGCGCGGCGCCTCGCTCGAGCGCTGGGCTACGTTCGCCGTCCTGGCCGAGCGCTTCGGGCCGGGCTGGAGGACGTGGCCCGAGCCGTACCGGAGCCCTGACGCGCCCGCGGTGGCCGCCGTGGCGCGCGGCGAAGCGGACCAGATTGCCTTCCACGCGTGGCTGCAGTGGTGCTTCGATCGCCAGCTGGCGGCGGCGTCGGCGGCGCTCGTCCGCATCGCCGACGTGCCGGTCGGGGTCGATCCGGGCGGGTTCGACGCGTGGGACTGGCAGGGCCAGCTTGCGATGGAGGCCAGCGTGGGTGCCCCGCCGGATCGCTTCAACGTCGACGGCCAGGATTGGGGCCTTCCGCCGTTCGTCCCGTCGCGGCTGCGCGCCGCAGCGTACCGGCCGTTCGTCGAGACGATCCGGGCACAGCTCCGCCACGCCGGCGGCCTCCGCATCGATCACGTCCTCGGCCTGTTCCGGCTCTGGTGGATCCCGACCGGGCACGGGCCGGGGCGCGGCGCCTACGTCCGCTCGCGCACCGACGAGCTGCTCGAGATCGTCGCACTCGAGTCTCATCGCGCCGGAGCGCTCGTCATCGGCGAGGACCTTGGAACCGTCCCGGCGGGAGTGCGCAGCGAGCTGCGCCGGCGCCGGCTGCTCTCGACCCGGCTGGCGCTCTTCGAGCGCGTCCCGCCGTCGCGCTACCCGGCCCAGTCGTTCGCCGGCGTCAGCACCCACGACCTGCCGACGGTCGCCGGCGCCTGGAGCGGCTCGGACCTGCACGACCAGGTGGCGGCCGGCCTGACCCCGGATCCGAACGCGCTCGAGCTCCTGCGATCGCGGCTGACCCGTGCGGCGGGCGTCCGGGCCGGTGCGTCACTCGACGAGCTCGTCGATGGCCTGCATCGGCGGCTTGCCGCGGCGCCGCCGGCGCTCGTGGCCGCAACCCTCGAGGATGCCCTGCGCGTAGAGGAGCGGCCGAACCTGCCGGGGACGATCCCTCGGCAGCGCGACAACTGGTCGCTTGCCCTCCCGGTGCCGATCGACGACTTCCCCGGCAATCCGTCGGTCCGGTCGACGGTGTCGGCGCTGGCCCGATGACCGTTCGCCGCGCCAGAAAGTAATTGGATGCTCAGGCCGGGTGGAGGATCAGGCCGCTCAACGGGGGAAGGGTGAGGACGGCGGAGGCCGGTTGCCCGTGCCACGGCTCCTCGACCGCCTCGACGCCACCGAGGTTGCCGAGGTTCGAGCCACCGTAGTGCTCGGAGTCGGAGTTGATCGCCTCGACCCATCGGCCGGGGAGGGGCAGGCCCATCCGGTAGTCGGTGCGCGGCACCGGGGTGAGGTTCAGGACGACGACCGCCACCTCGCCGCCACCGCGGCGGATCCAGGCATACACCGACGCCTCGACGTCGCTGGCATCGATCCAGGCGAAGCCATCGGGGACGTGATCGGCCTCCCAGAGGGCCGGCGAGGACGCGTAGACGCGGCCGAGGTCCTCCATGAAGCGCGCGACGCCGCCGTGCATCGGCGCATCGAGGAGCTCCCAGTCCAGGGCGTGGTCGTGCGCCCACTCGGTCCAGGGCGCCAGCTCGGCGCCCATGAAGAGCAGCTTCTTGCCCGGCTGCCCCCACATGTCGACGAGCATGGCGCGCAGGTTGGCGAAGCGCTGCCAGTCGTCGCCGGGCATCTTGCGCAGCAGCGAGCCCTTGCCGTGCACGACCTCGTCGTGGGATAGCGGCAGCACGAACTGCTCGGTGTCCTTGTAGAGGCCGCGGAAGGTGAGCTTGCCGTGGTGGTAACGCCGATGGACCGGCTCCTCGCTGAAGTACTTCAGGGTGTCGTGCATCCAGCCCATGTCCCACTTGAACCCGAAGCCGATGCCGCCCAGGTAGGTCGGGCGGGTGATGCCCGGGAAGGCGGTCGACTCCTCGGCGATGGTGACGACTCCCGGGAAGCGGCCGTACACGCGCTCGTTCATCTCGCGCAGGAAGGTGATCGCCTCGAGGTTCTCGCGCCCGCCGTGGACGTTCGCCGTCCACTGGCCGTCCTTCCGCGAGTAGTCGAGGTAGAGCATCGAGGCGACGGCGTCGACCCGCAGCCCGTCGATGTGGTAGCGATCGCACCAGAAGAGCGCGTTGGCGACGAGGAAGTTGCGGACCTCGGGCCGGCCGAAGTCGAAGATGAGCGTTCCCCAGTCGGGATGCTCGCCGCGCTGCGGGTCGGCGTGCTCGTAGAGCGGGGTGCCATCGAACCGGCGCAGGGCGAAGTCGTCGGTCGGGAAGTGGGCAGGCACCCAGTCCACCAGCACTCCGATCCCGGCGTTGTGCAGCGTATCCACCATGGCCGCGAAGTCGTCGGGGTTGCCGAATCGGGAGGTCGGCGCGTAGTAGCCGGTCACCTGGTAGCCCCACGACCCGTCGAACGGGTGCTCCGCCACCGGCAGCAGCTCGACGTGGGTGAACCCGAAGCGGCGGCAGTGCTCGACCAGCTTCTCCGCCGCCTGGCGGTACCCCAGCCACGACCCGTCGCCGTTGCGCATCCAGGACCCCAGGTGGACCTCGTAGGCGGCCATCGGTGACCGATACGGATCTCGGGCCGCGCGCTGCGCGAGCCAGTCCGCATCGGTCCAGGGATAGGCCGATGAGTCCCAGACGCGCGACGCCGTCTCCGGACGCACCTGCATGGCGAAGGCGAAGGGGTCGGCCTTGAGGCGCAGCTTGCCGTCGCTGCCGAGGATCTCGAACTTGTAGAGCTCGCCGGCGCCGATGCCGGGGATGAAGAGCTCCCAGACGCCGGTCGAGCCCAAGGAGCGCATCGGCATCAGGCGGCCGTCCCAGCGGTCGAAGTCGCCCACGATCCGGACGCTCCGCGCGTTCGGCGCCCACACCGCGAAGCTGACGCCGGCGACGCCCCCGTGCGTGCGGGGGTGCGCGCCGAGCACGTCGTAGAGCCGCTCGTGCGTCCCCTCGCCGATGAGGTGCAGGTCGACCTCGCCCAGCGTGGGCGCGAAGCGGTACGGGTCGTCGAGCTCCCAGGCGTTCCCGTCGGGGAAGCCGAAGCGGATGCGATAGGCGAACTGGCCGGGCTGGAGGTCGGGTACGAGGCCGGCCCACAGGCCGTGGCCCATAGGCTCCATCGGCGCGGTGCCGCCGTTCGGGGCCACGAGCTCGACGCGGTCCGCGTCGGGGTGGAAGGCGCGGACCACGGTCCCGCCCTCGGCCGGGTGAGCACCGAGGATGCCGTGCGGGTCGTGATGCTCGCCGCGCGCCAGGC
>DASVEH010000361.1:0-6945 GCA_036380655.1 Candidatus Limnocylindria bacterium
GATGCCCCACGCGGCGTCAAGGTCGAGCAGGTTGTTGAAGCTGAGGTCCTTGCCGGCGATCTGGTGGGCGGCGCTGATGCTGCCGCCGGCGTGGGCCGGATCGGTGTAGAAGGCGCCGAGCTGGTGCGGGTTCTCGCCGTAACGCAGGTCGGCCTTCTTCTCGACCACCATGGTCAGCCGCGACGGGAAGACGGTGCCGGTGGCCACGTTGAGGTAGCTGGCGATCTGCGCGTCGTAGGCGGCCGTCACGGCGAACGCCTCGCCGGCCAGCTTCTGGCGCGTCTCGGGGCTGACGCTGCCCTGGGTCTTGACGTCGCGCAGGACCGATGCGTACTGCGTCGGATTCGATACCGCTGCGCCCCCGGGGAAGTTCTTCGCCGCCGCGCGCAGGAGCGCCACGCCGCCGATGTCGATCTGCTCGAGCGCCTGGTCGAGGCTCGTGTTCGGCTGCCGCACGGTCTGCGCGAAGGGATAGAGGTTGACGACAACGATGTCGATCTGCTCGATCCCGTGCTCGGCCAGCTGAGCGAGGTGATCCGGCTGATCGCGGCGGGCCAGGAGCCCGGCGAAGATGTTGGGATGGAGGGTCTTGACGCGACCACCGAGGATCTCGTTCGTCTCGGTCAGGTCCGCGACGGGGCGGATCCCCTCGACGCCGGCCCCGGCGAGGTGGGCGCGAGTGCCATCGGTGGCGAAGCACTCGGTTCCGGCGTCGATCAGGCCCCTCGCGAGCTCGACGATGCCTTCACGATCACTGACAGAGAGCAGGGCGCGCAATCGACGTCCTCGTGCTGCGGGCGGATCCTCGGGGCTCCAGATTATAAGCGTGCCGTCCGGTCCGATTCGCCGGTCGCATGCTAGACTCCGCGCCCGATGAACCTCCTCACCGATCCCTTCAACCCCGCGAACTTTCCCGATCTCTTCACGCTCATGTGGGTCGCAGGCCTGCTCATCGCCATCGGCGCCGTCGTCGTCTACAACCTCGCGCAGCGCCGATACCGTCGCTACCCGGAGCTGCTCGCCCTCCACGAGTGGGTCTTCTGGCCGATCATCGTGACCTGGGGCGTCATCCCGCTGCTGGTCGTCATCGGCGTCCCGCTCATCCTCCAGCTGCTCATTGTGCTCACCGGCATGGGCCTGGCGGCGCATGCCGTCTTCGTCCGGTTCCCGCCTCGGATCGCCGCCGCAAACGACGAGATCCGCCGCCGTCGTTTCGTGCCGCCGCCGCGCCGCACCGAGCGCGAACGCGCCAAGCCGACGCCCGCCGGACGCCGCCGCAGGCACCGCTAGCCTTCCGGCGGCGCGGCGACCCCGTTGACGCCCGCGGCGCATCGGGCGTAAAGTCCGTCACCGATGGCGCGCACAGGGCGCGCCGAAGTCAGGAGGAGGACGAGATGTCAGGTACCGCCGGGACGGTTCTTCGCACGTCGCGCCTCCGGATGGAGCTCGTCGGCTAGCAGCAGCAGGTACGAAACCGCCGCTCGCCGCATGGGCCGCCCGCCGGGGCGGCCTTCGTCATTCCTGGAGGCCGAACGCGCGACGCGCATACCGAAGCGTCCCTCATTCCGCTCGATCCAGGAGATCCACCGTTGCGCCAGTCCCGTGACTCACGCCGCGTGCGGCATCGACCGCGCGCACAACCGAGCTCGTTCCGTTGCGTCAACTGCCGTCTCGACGTGCCGTCCGACGCGCCGGGCACCCAGCATCGCAACCACTGTCCCGCCTGCCTCTGGTCCCGTCACGTCGACGATCGGCCGGGTGACCGCGCCATGCTCGACGAGTGCGGCTCCGGCATGGAGCCGATCGCGATCACGGTACGCGGCAAGGGCGAGTGGGTGCTCATCCACCGATGCGCCGGCTGCGGTGAGCTGCATGCCAACCGGACGGCGGCAGACGACTCGCCGCTCCTGCTGGTGCGGCTCGCCGTGAAGCCGCTCGCGCTGCCGCCGTTCCCGCTGGACCGGTTGGCATTGGTATGAAGGCCGGCCCTCGCGGGCCGGCCTTCACCGTCGGGTCGAGCGCCGAAGCGCCTAGTTCACGCGGGTGATCCGGTCGACCGTGACCGGGGTGTACGGGTCGTGGGCTCCGAGGTAGGCCTCGAGGGCCACGAGGTCATCGGCTCCGGTGACCGAGTTCGTCCCTTCCCTGAAGACGGGGAAGTCGTCGCCGCCATCTCCGAGGAAGTTGTTCATCGTCACGCGGTAGCTGGCCGCGGGATCGAGCGTGACCCCGTTCAGCTTGATGGTGGATGGGTCGATGCGGTTGCCGACCGCGGCCGCCGATCCATCCCACGTGTACGTGAAGCCCTCGGACACCTGGAGGATCAGGGTCCGCGTGCCTCCCGCCGAGGTCGTGAACTGCTGCTCGAGCAGCCTCTCGATCTGGGCGCCGGTCATCGTCTTGGTGGTGACGATGTTGCTGAACGGCTGGACGGCGAACGCCTCGCCGTGGGTGATCGGTCCGGCGTCCAGGTCCGCCCGGATGCCGCCCGGGTTCATGAAGGCAATCTGGGCGCCCTCGCCCAGGGACGATTCCAACTGGGCGTCGGCAATGAGTCGCCCGAGGGTGGACTCGCGGCCCGCCGTCAACGTGCCGCGGGCCATCGGCGCAGTCGTCTCGCCGACCTCGACCGCCGCGATCGGGGCCGCGAAGACGTTGTACTCCGCGATCAGGGTCGTCATGTCCGTCGCCTTCGCGACGTCCTGGGTGACGATGTGGTTATTGACGAGGATCTCGCCCACGAACTCGTCGGTGACGGGATTGATACGGGCGTCGATATCGGTGATGAGACGGCCCTGGGCGGCCGCGCCGGTGACGACCTTCTCGTCGATCACGCAGTTCACCGCCCAGTTCGTGTGGCCGGTGATGACGATGTCGATCTCCTCATGCATCGCATCGACGATGGCCGGAAGGGGTCCGCTCGGCTCGTTGCAGCTGTTGATGGCCGACACGGAACCGGCACCGTTGCCGGAGGCATTGACGCTTCCACCCTCGTGCAGGAGCACGACGATGGCCTCGACCCCCTGCTGCCGGAGTTCCGGGACGAGCGCGTTGACCGACGCCGCCTCGTCGAGGAAATCGACCGAGGCGATGCCGCTGGGCGAGACGATCAGCGGGGTCCCCTCGAGCGTCATGCCGACGAAGGCGACTCGCGCGCCTCCGCTGAACTCATGGATCTCGTACGGGGCGAAGATCGTGTCACCCGTGTCCTTGTACGCGACATTCGCGGCCAGGAACTGGAAGTCGGCGCCCTCGAAGCTGTCCTCGTCGCCGCAGCCGTCGTCGGGGTGGCAGCCGTCGGCAGTTGGCGTGTAGCGCCCGCCCGCCTCGTCTCCGTACTGCATGCGCAGGAGCTCGTCGACGCCCTCGTCGAACTCGTGGTTGCCGACGCCGTTGTAATCGAGGTCCATCAGGTTGAATGCCTCGATGGTCGGCTCGTCATGGAAGAGGGCCGAGAGCAACGGCGTGGCGCCGATGAGGTCGCCCGCCGAGACGAAGACGCTGTTCGTGTTCGCCGCACGAAGGTTTCGCACGTGGGTGGCCAGGTACTCGACGCCGCCTGCCGGAATGCAATTGGGCGTGCCGCCCGGAATGCAGGTCTGGTTGGGGAAGCTGCCCTGGAGCGAGCCGATGCGGCCACTCGAGCTGGCCGTCGGGTTCACGACCTCGAGCTGGCCGTGGAAGTCATTCAGTCCGAGGATCTGAACGTCGACTGGCGCCTTCGCATTTGGGCTCTTGGCGATGGCAGCGGGAGCCGACATGGTGAAGAGGAGGGCGAATGCGCTGACGAGCGCAGCCATCCTTCGGATCCGAGGGGCTCGAGTCACGGAAGATCTCCTTGGGCGAAACGGGGCAGGCGATGGCCGGGTCGTGCCGATCGCGTAGGGGGTGATCCTACCCCGCCCAGCGGGTCGGAGGAAACATCCGCGGGGTCAACGAACGGTCCGGTTGCGGTGACTGCCGTCACCGCGCGTCAGTGGACCGTGGTGGGCGAACCGCCGGGAGCGGGCGATGGCCGCGGAGCGGGCGCCGGCTCGGCGGATCCGTTGAAGGTGAGGCTCCCATCGGCTCCCGCATCGATGGTGACCGTGTCGCCCGACGTGAACTCGCCGGCCAGGATGCGCCGCGCGAGCGGATTCTCGAGGTGCCGCTGGATCGCGCGCCGCAGCGGCCGCGCCCCGTAGACCGGGTCGTAGCCCTCCCGCGCGAGCAGCGTGAGCGCGGCATCGGTCACGTCCAGCGAGATCCCCGTCTCGGCCAGCCGACGCTCCACGTTGGCCGCCAGCAGCCCGACGATCTGGCGCAGCTGAGCCTCGTCGAGCGGGCGGAAGACGATGATCTCGTCGACCCGGTTCAGGAACTCGGGACGGAAGTGCTCGCGCAGCTGGAGGCGAACGTTCTCCGCCGCGCCCTCGAAGGCGGCTGGACCGCCCTCGGCGGCCTCGACCAGCGTGGCCGAGCCGATGTTGCTGGTCATGATCAGCACGGTGTTCTTGAAGTCGACCGTTCGCCCCTGCGAGTCGGTGAGCCGGCCGTCGTCGAGCAGCTGGAGGAGGACGTTGAAGACGTCTGGATGTGCCTTCTCGATCTCGTCGAACAGCACCACCTGGTACGGCCGCCGGCGGACGGCCTCCGTCAGCTGTCCGCCTTCGTCGTAGCCGACGTAGCCGGGTGGAGCCCCGACCAGGCGCGAGGTCGAGAACTTCTCCATGTATTCGCTCATGTCGATCCGGACCAGGGCGCCCTCGTCGTCGAACAGGAACTCGGCGAGGGCACGGGCGAGCTCGGTCTTGCCGACGCCGGTGGGCCCCAGGAAGATGAACGAGCCGATCGGCCGCTTCGGATCCTTGAGCCCGGCGCGCGCCCGGCGGATGGCGTCGGACACGGCGGTGACGGCCTCCTCCTGGCCGATGAGCCGGGCATGCAGCCGATCCTCCATGTGGAGCAGCTTCTCCGTCTCGCCCTCCATCAGGCGGCTGACCGGGATGCCGGTCCAGCGGGCGACGACCTCCGCGATGTCGTCGGCGTCGACCTCCTCCTTGAGCAGGACCGATCCGGACGCCTTGAGCTCGCGAAGCTGCTCCTCCAGCTCGGTCAGGCGCTTCTCGAGCTCGGTGGCGGTGCCGTACTTCAGCTCCGCGGCGCGCGCGTAGTCGGCGGCGCGCTCGGCCGCCTCGATCTCCGGCTGAAGGCGCTCCTGCTCCTCGCGGGTCGTGCGGATGGACCCGACGACCTCCTTCTCGCGCTCCCACTGGGACTTCATGGAGTCACCGCGCTCGCGCAGGTCGGCGAGCTCGCGCTCGAGCGCCTCGAGGCGTGACTTCGACGCGTCGTCCTTCTCCTTGCGCAGCGCCTCGCGCTCGATCTCGAGCTGCATCCGTCGACGCTCGATCTCGTCGAGCTCGGCGGGCATCGAGTCCATCTCCATCCGCAGGCGCGACGCGGACTCGTCGACGAGATCGATGGCCTTGTCCGGCAGGAAGCGCTCGGTGATGTAGCGGTTGCTGAGCACCGCGGCGGCGACGAGCGCCGAGTCGGTGATGCGGACGCCGTGGTGGACCTCGTAGCGCTCGCGCAGTCCACGCAGGATGCTGATCGTGTCCTCGACGCCCGGCTGGTCGACGACGATCGGCTGGAAGCGCCGCTCGAGCGCGGCGTCCTTCTCGATGTGCTTGCGGTACTCGTCGAGGGTGGTGGCCCCGATGCAATGCAGCTCCCCCCGCGCCAGCATCGGCTTCAGCAGGTTGCTCGCGTCCATGGCGCCCTCGGCCGCGCCAGCTCCGACGACGTTGTGGAGCTCGTCGATGAACAGGATGATCGTGCCGTCCGAGTCCGGGACTTCCTTGAGCACCGCCTTGAGCCGCTCCTCGAACTCGCCGCGGTACTTCGCGCCCGCAACGAGGGCGCCGAGGTCGAGGGCCACCACGCGACGGTCGCGCAGGCCGTCGGGGACGTCGCCGCGCACGATCCGCTGCGCGAGGCCCTCGGCGATGGCGGTCTTTCCGACCCCGGGCTCACCGATGAGGACCGGGTTGTTCTTCGTCCGGCGGCTCAGCACCTGGATCACGCGGCGAATTTCCTCGTCGCGGCCGATGACCGGATCGAGGGCGCCGGTGCGTGCCGCATCGGTCAGGTCGCGTCCGTACTTGTCCAGGGCCTCGTAGGTGGCTTCGGGGTTTTCGTTCGTCACGCGCTGTGAACCTCTGATCTGGGTGAGCGCCTCCAGCACCGATGCCGGCGTCACGCCAGCCTGGAGCAGGATGCGCGCCGCCGTTTGGTCGCCTGCCTCGATGGCAGCCAGCAGCAGGTGCTCGGTCGAGACGTACTCGTCGCGCATGCGCTCGGCCACGGCGTGGGCGTCGGTGAGGACGCGGCGGGCTTCGTTGGAGAGCTGGAGCTGCTGCGCGGCGCCGGTGACCTTCGGCAGCTTCGCGAGCTGTTCGCGCAGTTTCGCCGCGACGTCGGCGGGCGGGACGCCGATGCGGCCCAGGACGGCGGGAACGACGCCGTCCGGCTGGTCGACCAGCACGAGGAGCAGGTGCGCGACCTCGAGCTGGGCGTGGCCCTCCGCCTCGGCGAGCTGTTGCGCGCTCACGATCGCCTCGGTCGCGCGCTGGGTGAATCGGTCGGTTCGCATCGGTCTAGCTCAGCTTCTGTCGGGGGTCGGGTTGCGGCGTGGCGGCCAGGATCGGCTCGAAGCTGGCCCGCGTCTCGTCATCCAGCCTGGGAAGCACGACCCGGGTGATCACCACCAGATCGCCCTTCTGGGATGAGCCGCGCTTCGGCAGCCCACGGCCCTTGACGCGAATCTCCTGGCCGTTCTGGGTGTTCGGGCGGCTCCGCAGCTTCACGCTGCCGGTCGGCGTGCGGACCGGCACCTCGGCGCCCAGGAGCGCCTCGGCCAGGGTAAGCGGGAGCTCGGTCCGCAGGTCGCTGCCGTCCCGC
>DASVEH010000362.1:0-2957 GCA_036380655.1 Candidatus Limnocylindria bacterium
GGGACCCTGGGAGGAGCGTCCGCGACAGCGCGGAGCAGGTCTGCGCACGGTCGGACGCATCCTGCTGGTTGCGCTCCTGGTCGCGGTGGTGGGCGCCATCCTGCTCGGCGTGCGGGCCGCGACGTTCAACGCGACGGTCACCGACACCCCGCTCGTCTCGACGGCCCTGCTGGGGCCGCTCAATGGCAGCGACCGGGTGAACGTGATGACGGTCGGGTATGGCGGGGCCGACCACGACGGCGCGTATCTCGCCGATTCGATCCAGATCCTCTCGATCGACCCCGCCACCGATACCACCACGACGGTGCCCATCCCGCGGGACCTCTGGATCGAGGGCATCGACCGGTTCAGCCAGAACGGGAAGGTCAACGAGGTCTACGCCGTCGGCCACGGCGCGGTCGATGGCGACGAAGCCGACCGCCTCGACAACGCCGGCGAGCTGCTGGCCGAGGTGCTCTCGGAGGTGACCGGGCTCGAGATCCACCATTGGCTGGCGATCGACTTCGCCGGCTTCCAGGAGATGGTCGATGCGGTCGGCGGCGTCACCGTCCAGAACCCGGTCGCCTTCAACTGGACGACCATCGAGGAGTTCCACCGGCAGGGCCGATGGGAGATGGGAGGCTTCGAGTCCGGCGAGATCCATCTCGACGGCGAAGAGGCGCTGACGTACGCACGGGCGCGCTACACGAGCGTGGTCGCCGAGTCAAACGACTTCGCCCGCTCCATCCGCCAGGCGCGAATCCTCGGCGCGCTGCGCTCGAAGCTCGGAGCCGGCGGGATCGGGTCCATCCCCTCGAGCTTCGGCCTGATGGATGCCATGGAGCGGCGGGTGCGGACCGACCTGTCGGCGATCGACCTCTTCCTCCTCTCGTCGCACCTGTCGAGCGACCGGCGGGTGGTGCTCGCTGAGGACGTCGCCCTCACCGCCACCACGAACACGATCGGCCAGTACATCCTCGTCCCGTTCGGATGGACCGGCCCGGGCGACTACGCCGGGCTCCGGGCGTACCTTGCGAACGAGCTGGCGAGCTCGACCGAGACGGGTGCGGCCGACGCCACCGATGCGCCGTAGCCGGCGGCTGCGTCTCGTCGACCTGCCACGGCTGCTGGTCGGTGGCGTCGTCGGCCTGGCGGGGCTCTTCGGGGGGAAGTATCGGCGCATCGAGGGCGCCCATGTCATGGTCACCGATGACGCGGGCCACGTCCTCGTCGTCCGCACCACGTACCTGGGTCCCGAATGGATGCTGCCCGGTGGCCGGGTCGAGCGCGGCGAGACGCCCCATGCCGCGGCGGCTCGGGAGACGCTCGAAGAGACCGGTCTCCGAGTGCGCATCGAACGGCTGGCCGTCGTCGACGCCCATCGGGCACGCGACGTGAGCTTCGTCTTCGTGGGTCGGGTCGAGGGCGGTGACCTCGAGCCGCAGCTCGGCGAGATCGCCGAGGCCGGCTGGGTCGGTCGGGAAGAGATCGAACGGATGTCGCCGCGGCTGCATCGGCTCCTCGGATGGATCGAGCGGGCGGGGGAGGGCGTCGCCTACGTCGGCCTGCCGTCTCGATAAATCGGGCATCCTCCACACGTGGCCCGCGGCGCGTGCGATTCTCGCGGAAGATCGAGCAACTGCCGTTCGCCACGGCGTCGATCGGGCTCATCGGTCATGTCGGCCTAGAATCGATCCATGAGCCCCGCGCAGCCGATCGCCGCACCGCTGCGTGCCGTCCTGCGTCGACTGCCGACGACGTCGGGCGTGTACCTCATGAAGAGCGCCGAGGGGCGGGTCCTCTATGTCGGCAAGGCCGATTCGCTGCGGAGCCGGGTCCGGTCGTACTTCGCGGCGCGCGGGCCGGAGGACGCGCGGATCGCCCGCATGGTCACCCAGGTCGCCAACGTGGACTACATCGTGACCGACACGGTGTCGGAGGCGTACCTCCTCGAGAGCAATCTCATCAAGGAGCATCGGCCCCGCTTCAACATCCGTCTCCGCGACGACAAGAGCTACCCGTTCGTGAAGATCACGCTCGGGGAGGACTTCCCCCGCATCGTGCGCACGCGCCGCCTGGTCCGTGACGGGAGCCGCTATTTCGGCCCGTACGCATCCGCCTCCAGCGTGGACGAGACACTCAAGCTGCTGCGCAAGATCTTCCCGTTCCGGACGTGCAACCTCGACATCCCCGAGGGGAAGCAGGTGCTCGAACGCCCCTGCCTGCTCTACTTCATCAACCGCTGCCAGGGGCCATGCATCCAGGCCATCCCGAAGCCGGACTACCGAGAGACGATCGGGCAGATCGTCGACTTCCTGGATGGCAGGCAGGAGCCGATCGCGGCCGACCTGCGGAACGAGATGGAGGCGCACAGCGAGGCGCTGCGCTTCGAGCAGGCGGCGGCCGCGCGCGACAAGCTGCGCGCCGTTGAGCGCACGATGGAGCAGCAGAAGATGGCCGCGTTCAGCCGTGCCGAGCACGACGTCATCGGCATGGCTCGCGAGGAGGACGACGCCTGCATCCAGGTCATGCAGGTCCGCAACGGCAAGCTGATCGGCCGCGAGCACTTCATGGTGGAGGGCGCCCGCGACGTGACCGACGGCGAGGTCCTCGGCTCGTTCCTGCAGCAGTACTACGCCAGCACCGATGCGCTGCCGCGGGCCCTGCTTACGCCACTCATGCCGGATGAGGCCGATGAGCTCGCCGCCTACCTGGCCGATCGACGAGGCGTGCGGGTCACGATCACGGTGCCGGAGCGTGGCGAGAAGCGACGGCTCGTGGCGCTGGCGACGGGGAACGCGATCGAGGCCCTGGCGCGCGAGCGGGCCGAGTGGCTGGCCGACACCGCGAAACGGGACGAGGCACTCACCGAGCTGGCATCGGCGCTGCGGCTCTCGAGGCCGCCGGAGCGGATCGAGTGCTACGACATGAGCAACATCCAGGGGACGGCGGCGGTGGGGTCCATGGTGGTCTTCATC
>DASVEH010000363.1:0-11397 GCA_036380655.1 Candidatus Limnocylindria bacterium
CGATCCTCAACGCACTGGTCAACACGGCCGCGGGTGCGACGTGGGTCAGCTTTCACCACGGCGGTGGGGTCGGCATCGGCTACAGCCTGCATGCCGGCATGGTGGTCGTGGCCGACGGCACCCCCGAAGCCGCGGCGCGCCTCGAACGGGTCCTGACCTCCGACCCGGGCATGGGCGTCATCCGGCACGCCGATGCGGGATACGAGCGCGCCATCGAGGTCGCCGACGAGCGTGGCGTGCGCCTCCCGATGCGGCCAGCGGGCTGACGGCGCCGATGCGACGCGCGGCAAGCGAGCCGCTCCCCGGCGCACCCGAGCCGTGGGCGCCGTCGGCGATTCCGGCGTTCCGGGGACGACCGCCGTACCTGATGAGCGAGATGATCGCCGCCGAGCCGGGGCTCGCCGAGCGGCTCGTCCACCGCCTGGCCGGTGATGAGGCGGTGGACCGGCTGACCGCGGCGATCCGGGAGGCGGTGGCGGCCGGCAGCCCGATCGTGACGACCGGCTGCGGCACCTCGGAGCATGCCGCGATGGGCATCGCGGCGCTGCTCAACGAGGCGCTCGGCCTCCCGGCCGGTCGGGAAGTCCGCTCGATGCCGGCACTCGAGGCCGTCGTGCGCCCGATGGGCGAAGGACTGCTGATCGCCGTCTCCCACGAGGGCGGCACGACGATCACGAACGAAGCGCTTCGGGTTGCCACCGGCGGCGCGTGCACTGCCCTGGTCACCGTCGGCCGAGGCTCGCCGGGCGCGGAGCTCGCGCAGATCGTCGTCGCCACCGAGGAGCAGGACCAGAGCTGGTGCCACACCGTCGGGTATCTCTCACCGCTCCTGGTCGGCGCGGTGGTCGCGGCCCGGCTGCGGCGGTCGCGGCTCGATGCGATCGGCCTGCACTCCCTGCTCGACGTCGCGAACGACCCACACGCCGCGGCATCGATCGCATCGGCGCTCGCGACCAGCGATCGGCTGATCGTGGCCGGGTCGAGCACCGACCACGTCACGGCACGCGAGCTGGCGCTCAAGGTGAGTGAGGGCGCCAGGATGCCGACGGTGGCCCTCGAGGTCGAGACGGTGCTCCACGGCCATCTCGCGGCGGCGACACGGTGGACCGGCCTCGTGCTGGTGCTGACCAGGGACGGGGCGATCCATGACCGGAGCGCGCGGCTCCTGGCCGCAGCGCTCGCGCTGGCGGTCCCGGCCGCTGCCATCCTGTCGGCGGACGCCGCCGCGAGCGTGCCTGCGGCGGACACGCCCGCCGGGCGCCTGGTCCTGCCGCGGATGGATCGCATCGGGGACGTGGCCGGCTCCCTGCTCGGCTCCGCCATGGCGCTCCAGATCCTCACCGAGCGGCTGGCGCGGGCGCGCGGGGTGAACCCCGACACGCTCGGCCGCGAAGACCCGGCGCAGGCATCGGCCCACGCCTAGGCCCGGCGCAGCAGCCCGAAGAGGCGCGCGTAGAAGCGCAGGTTGTGAAGCGTCGCGAGTCGTTCGGCGGACAGGTCACCCACCTTGAACAGGTGGTGCAGGTAGGCCGCCGTGTGGCGCGAGCAGAGCGGACAGTCGCAGCCCTCCTCCACCGGGCCATGGTCGACTCGATACTCCGCGTCGTGGATTCGCACCGCCCGGTAGAAGTGGTCGCCCGGCGAGGGCCTTCGTTCGGCCCAGCCCGACCTGAAGGCGTAGAGCCGTCCGTGTCGGGCATCACGCGTCGGCAAGGCGCAGTCGAAGATCGAGTAGCCGAGCGAGAAGGCGTTGACGACATGGTCGGGCCGGCCGATCCCCAGGGCGTGCTTCGGCGCCTCGGCCGGCAACGATTCGGCGGCCCAGCGCAGCGGATCGGCGAGCAGGGAGCCATCGGCCTCCAGCGGCCAGCCGCCGAAGCCGTACCCGTCGAAGCCGATCGCCGCCAGCTCGGTGGCGCATTGCCGTCGCAGCGGTTCCGATCCCCCGCCCTGCACGACGGCGAAAATCCGCGGCGGATTGCCGTCGCGTCGCTCCTCCACCTGGCGGTCGAACTCCTGGCGCGAGCGCCTCGCCCAGCGAACCGTCCGCTCGACGGAGCGCTCCTGCTCGGCCTCGGGTGCGTCCGCATCGGTGCAGTCGTCCAGGCAGACCGTGATGTCGCTGCCGAGCTGGAACTGGAGGCCGATCACCCGCTCGGGCGTCAGGTTCCACTTCTCTCCGGTCGACGGCTCGCGAAAGATCACCTCGTTGTCGCGGATCACGCCGCGGTTCGGGTCCTGCCGAATCAGGCTCCAGACCTGGAATCCGCCCGAGTCACTCAGGATCGGGCCCTCCCAATCCATGAACCGATGGATGCCGCCGGCCGCCTGGACGACCCGCGCCCCGGGACGGCGCAGAAGGTGGAAGGCGTTGACGACCACCCCTTCGATGCCAATGGCCCGCAGGTCCTCGCTGCTGACGCCCCGCACGCCGGCACGTGTCGCATCGGGCAGGAAGGTGGGGACCGGCAGCGTCGCGCGCCGGGTGGCGAGCGGCTCAGCCATCGAGCGTCAGCACGAAGACGAGCTCGTTCGGGATCGATGCCTCGGCCACGGCGCTGACGCGCCCAGCCTCGGCAACCAGCCGCTCGATTCGCTGGCGGTACGTGCGCTCCATCCTCTTCCCCCGGCCACCGAGGGAGGACCGGGGGAGGCTGACCACGGCGTGCCGGGCGCGCAGCGAGCGGACGATGCGGGTCGCCACATCGGGGTCCTGGCGGTCGAGGGTTGTAATGAGCTTGAGGAGGAGCGCGACGTCCGCGTGCTCGGGCGGCGGACCGGAGAGAAGGTCGCGGGGCTCGACCGCGTGCGGCTGGCCCACCAGGTCGAGGAAGGACGCCACTCGCGCCAGTGGCCGCCGGTCGACGTCCGAGGCGACGTAGACCGCTCGCGGAGACAGCCCCATCCAGGGCAGGGTCAACGGGTTGAGGCCGCACCCGATGTCGAGGATTCCCGACGGCAGGCCGGTCAGCGACCAGATGCGCTGGTAGAAGCCGTCGAGATGCGGCACGCGCTCGCGGGTCGAGGCGTGCGTGCGGAGCACCTCAACGCAGGCGGCCCGGAAGGCGCCGTCGGTGAGGCTGCCGGACCAGGCCGCCTGGATGGCGTCGGGTCGCGACGCGCCGCGGAAGGCCCCCACCGCCTGGTGAAGGCGACGCTTGACGCGCTTGACCGCGTCGTCGGCGTTGCGGGACCGCGGAAGCTCCTCGTCAGCCAGGCGCGCGAGCAGGGAGCGGTCGACGTCCCGGTAGCGCGACGAGCGCAGCACGCGCTCGACGATCTCGGCGCTCATCGCCCGCGCAGCCGAAGCACGAGGGCGTAGGCATCGCGCTTCGAGAGGCCATGCCGATGGACAAGGAGGTCCTGCACCGCGCGCGCGGGGGCGTCGGCGTTCAGCAGCAGGATCGCATCGGACTCGGCAGCCTCCGTCGGGCCGGCCTGCTCGGTCGAACCTCCGATCACGAGCGTGCACTCACCGCGCACGTCTCCCTCCGCCTCCAGCTCCCCGATCAGCTGCGACAGCGGTCCACGCTGGTATCGCTCGTGCGGCTTCGTGATGCTGCGGGCGACACAGGCTGGACGGTCGCCCAGCACGGCGATGGCGTCCCTCAGCGCGGCAACCAGGCGCCGCGGGGTTTCGAAGGCGACCAACGTGGCGTCGTCGGCGCGCAGCCGATCGAGGGCGGCGCGGCGGGCGGAGGTCGTGCGCGGCAGGAAGCCGATGAACCGGAACGGGTGCGGCGGCAGACCGGATGCGGCCAGCGCCGTGGTGATCGCGGAGGGTCCCGGCATGCTGGTGACCCGGATCCCGGCGTCGATCGCGGCTCGGACCAGGCGATAGCCGGGATCGCTGATGAGCGGCGTGCCGGCGTCGCTGACCAGCGCCACGTCCTCGCCGGCGGTGAGCCGCCCGACGAGCTCCCGGCTGCGCGCCTCCTCGTTGTGGTCGTGGTAGCTGACCGCCCGCGTCTCGATGCCGTGGTGGCGGGCCAGCGTTGCGAAGTGCCGCGTATCCTCGGCCGCCACGACCGCCACCGATGCGAGCGTCTCCCGGGCGCGGGGTGGCAGGTCATCCGGGTTGCCGATCGGCACCGCGACCACATGCAATGTCCCGCTCATGGGCGGTCGAAGGAGTAGAGGGCGCCGGTCGCTGCCTCGCCCGACAGGAAGCGCTCGAGCGGCACGCAGTCGTACCACTCGATGCATCGCAGGCGGGCCAGCGCCTCTGCCGGTTCGATCCAGGCCGCGGCCCGAACGAGGCCGTCGGGATCGTCCGGTGCAGGGTCGCCGTCCGCGTCGCACGCGAAGCTGATCGCCGTATACCGATCACCACCCGCCACGAGGTCGACGACGAAGGCGATCTCGGGAGTGCCGGCGAGCGCCAGGCCGGTCTCCTCGCCGAGCTCCCGCCCGAGCGCCGCCACGAGCGTCTCGCAGTCCTCGACCCTCCCGCCCGGAAGCATCCAGCTCGGTTGGGGATCGGCAGGTCCCTGCTGCTCGACGAGCAGCAGCCGACCGTCTCTGCGGACGATGGCACTCACGATCAGCGTGGACGGCGCGGGCATCCACGGAGCCTAGCAGGGGTGCATTCGCTACGATCAGCGCGTGCCTGGCTTGATCGAGTGCGTCCCGAACTTCAGCGAGGGCCGGCGCGGCGAGGTGGTGGACGAGATCGCGCGCGCGGTGGGCCAGATCGAGGGCGTGACGGTCCTCGACCAGACGCGCGACGAGACGCACAACCGGAGCGTGATCACCTTCGCCGGCAGCGCCGAGCCCGTCGTGCGGGCGGCCACCGCGGCGGTCGGCCGGGCGCTGGAGCTGATCGACATGGAGCAGCACAGCGGGGCGCATCCACGGATCGGCGCCGTGGACGTCATCCCCTTCGTCCCGCTCGGCACGACCCGGCTCGAGGAGTGCGTCGATCTCGCGCGTCGGTTCGGCGAGCAGATCGCCGCACGCTTCGACCTTCCGGTCTACCTGTACGGCGAGGCGGCCCTTCGTCCGGAGCGGAGGCGGCTGGCAGACGTCCGCCGCGGGCAGTACGAGGTCATCCGCGACGAGATCGGATCGAATCCATCCCGGGCACCCGACTTCGGACCGTCGCGCGTACATCCCCGCGGTGGCGCCGTGGCAGTCGGCGCGCGCAAGCCGCTGATCGCGTTCAACATCAACCTGCGGACCGACGAGCTGGCGACCGCCATCAAGATCGCAACAGCGATCCGCGAGAGCTCGGGGGGCATGCCCGCGGTCCAGGCGATGGGAGTCCTGCTTGACAACCCCGGCATGCGGCCGATGGCCCAGGTGAGCACCAATCTCGTGGACTGGGAGCGCACCGGGATCGCCGCGGTGGTTCGCGAGGTACGCAGGCTGGCGCACGAGGCGGGAACGGAGATCGACCACTGCGAGCTGATCGGCCTTGCGCCCA
This sequence comes from Candidatus Limnocylindria bacterium, assembly GCA_036380655.1. Classification (GTDB taxonomy): domain Bacteria; phylum Chloroflexota; class Limnocylindria; order QHBO01; family QHBO01; genus JACDBZ01. The sequence continues at coordinate 5,426 of DASVEH010000363.1, forward strand.
CCGGGGCGCTGCTCGAGGTGACCGCCGATGCCCTCGGGCTGGCCGACTTCAGCGCGGATCAGGCGCTCGAGCTGCGGCTCGCACGCGACCGATAAATTGGCGGTGCGCCAACGCACCGACACCCATCGGCATCTGGCAAACCGCTTGCATAGGTGGTCCGTGGGGGGAACAAACCACTGACTGACGAACCGCGCAAGAGACGCACCATCCCATGAAGCCCACGACTCGCGTCGCGACACATACCCGGCCGAACCGCCTGCTGATCGCCCTGGCCGCCGCCTGGATGATCCTGTCGCTGGCGATCGGCGGCGCCGTCCACGCGGATACGAGCGCCCAGGCGGACCCCGTGCCCGCCGTCGCGGGATCCTCGCAGGACTGACCCGTCGAGGCCGAGGCGTCGAGCGCTAGACTCGACGCCCCATGAGCCTCCGAGCCGATCTGACCCAGGCGATCGCCACTGCGCGCGACCGGGCCATCGCGGCCGGGAACCTGACCGTGGGTCCGGACACCGACCTGCCGCCCATCGGCCTCGAGCGTCCGGCAAAGCCGGAGCACGGCGATTGGGCGAGCAACGTCGCGATGCAGCTCGCACCGCTGGCGCGCTTGGCGCCGATGCGGATCGCCGAGGCGATCCTGGGGCACTTCGATCGGCCGCCATCCATCGCCGAGACCTCCATCGCGGCACCCGGCTTCCTGAACATCCGGCTCGATGCCGGCTGGGTGGCGTCCCAGGTCGAGCCCATCCGCCGGGCGGGCGTCTCGTACGGGCGCGACACGGCGACCGACCGCCGCCGCATCAACGTCGAGTTCGTGAGCGCCAACCCGACCGGGCCGCTCCACGTCGGGAATGCCCGCGGCGCATTCGTCGGCGACGTGCTCTCGCGCGTGCTGGCCGCGGTCGGCCACACCGTCGAGCGCGAGTACTACTTCAACGACTTCGGAGCGCAGGTCGTCAACCTCGGGCTCTCGGTCCTGGCGCGTCGACGTGGTACCGACATCCCCGAGGACGGCTATCGCGGTGATTACGTGGCCGAGCTCGCCGACCAGCTTCCGGTCGAGCTCCTGTCCGAAGCCGATGCCGCTCCGGACGAGGCCGGCCGCATCGTCGGCGCCTGGGCGACCGAGCGCGTCCGCGCCGGCATCGAGGCCAGCCTCGAGCGCCTCGGCGTGCACTTCGACGTGTGGAAGGAGGAGAGCTCGCTCCACGACGGCGGCTGGGTCGGCCGTGCGGTCGAGAAGCTGCGCCAGAGCGGCCACGTCTACGAGGGAGAGGGCGCGACCTGGTTCCGATCGACCGACTTCGGGGACGACAAGGACCGAGTGATCTATCGGTCCAACGGGAAGCCCACCTACTTCGCGTCCGACATCGGCTACGTCACCGAGAAGCTGGGACGCGGCTTCGACGAGCTGATCTACATCTGGGGCGTCGACCATCACGGCACGGTCGCCCGCGTCCGCAACGCCGCCGAGGCGATGGGCCACGACCGCGAGGCCGTGCGCATGCTCCTCATCGCCTGGGTGCGGTTCGTCCGCGACGGCGTGGAGATTCCGATGAGCAAGCGGTCCGGCGAGTTCATCACCCTCGATGACGTTCTCGACGAGGTCGGCGTCGACGCCGCGCGCTGGTACTTCAGCTCGCGCGCCTACACCACCGGGATCGACTTCGACCTGGAGTTGGCCAAGAAGCAGAGCAACGAAAACCCCGTCTACTACGTGCAGTACGCGCACGCGCGGGCGTCATCGATCCTCCGTCACGCTGCCGAGGCAGGGGCGGCGCCCGATGCATCACGGACGGGTGAGCTGCTCCGCCATCCGTCCGAGCAGGGTCTGCTGCGCCACCTCCTCGAGTTCCCCGACGCGCTTGCCGTCGCCGCCGAACGTCGCGAGACGCACGAGGTGCCGCGCTACTGCTACGAGCTCGCGAGCGCCTTCTCCGCCTTCTACCGCGACTGCAAGGTCCTGAGCGAGGACCAGGCGCTGTCCGCGGCTCGCCTCGCGCTGGTCGACGCGACCCGCTCCGTCCTCGTCAACGGCCTCGACCTGCTCGGAATCTCCGCCCCCGACTCGATGTAGTCACTGCCCTCCGACAGCTTCGACCGTCGCCGCCAGCAGTGCATCGGTGGAGGCGTGCGCGACCAGGACGTCGCCGTTCGGCAGCTCCGTGACCGAGGCCGGGAAGTCGAGCTCATCGACGACCTGCTCGTAGGCCGCCGCGAACTCGTCGGCGTCCGTCGCCTCGTCCCAGGCAATGCGCCAGGCAACCGCGAAGGCGTCGTCGGGTCCGGTCGCGATCACGGCCCGGTCGCCGCCCCAGCCGTCACTCGCGGCGCTGGCATCGGTCGCGTCGATACCGAAGTATTCGAGCATGATTCTGATGGTGGCCTCGCCGATCGGCGTGCCCTCGACCTCGTCCCAGCCGTCGCCCAGCGCGGCCGCCAGGTCCGGCGATTCGACGCGCTGGGGCGGCTCGCGCGACTCCCAGGCCTCCAGATCGATGATCTGCTCGGTCGAGTCCGGCGGGTCGCCGTACGCGGCATCGACCGCGGAGAAGTCGGGGCTGGTCGGATCGCCCCCGACCAGGCTCGTCGTCCAGTTCAGGCCGGACTCGTAGGGAAAGGCGAGCTGCGCCACCATCCACGACGGGATGCCGGTCGTGTCCGGGACCTCCACGCTGTTGAAGTACTCGAGCACCTCCTCCTGGCTGAGGTGCTGGAGCATCCAGGCCAGCATGGTGACCGTCGCGTCGCCCTCGATGAGCGCGGTGCGCGCCAGGCCCCGATCGTCCTCGCCGACTGCATCGGTCTCGAGCGAGTCGAGGCCGAAGGCCGCGTCCTGCAGGGCGTGGGTGTATTCGTGCGCGTAGGTGATGCGCGCCTCCACGTCGAGACCGGCATCCGACACGACGACCATCCGCTTCTCGACGTCGTCGTAGAAGCCGAGGACCTGGTCGCCGAGCAGCTCGAGCTGCAGCTCGGCAACGTCCTGGTCGGCCTCAAGCAGGCCGAGCGCACGCAGAACGATGTTGTCGCGCTCGCGCTCTTCCGGCGGGTACTCCTCGTCGAACAGCGCGACGAGCTCGTCGGCGAGCTGGTCCCGGCTGATGATCTCGGCCGGGCCGATGTCGGCCGCCTCGAGACCGCGGATGGCGATGACCTGCTCCTCGATCTCGTCCAGGATCGCCTGGGCCTCCGCCTCCGTGGGCGGCGACGGCTGAGCGCTGGCGCTCGGCTGCTCCGAGGGGTCGAGGCTCGGGTCGGTGCTGGCCTGGGGAGTCGCCGCGGTGGTGGGCGATGCATCCGGTCCGAGACCGATTCCGGCACCGCCGGCACGGAGCGCCAGCACGGCGATCGCCAGCACGACGAGGAGAGTGACCAGGCCGGCTACGAGCCGCTGCGGAGACATCGGGGCATTCTAGTGCGCTCGATCCCGGGCGCCGATGAACGTTCAGGTTTCTTAAGGTCCGGCAAGCCCGCGGTTTAGATCGGCTCCCTAGTGTTCACCCTGCGAGTTGGAGATCCCTAGGGTTTCTACCTCCACCCTCCCTCCTTCGAGCCCCGGTGTCATTGGGCGGGCACCGGGGCTCGTGCTATCCCGGACCCCGGTGCAGAGGGGTCAGGCTCCGGCACAACAGAGTGATCGTGGCCTCCCGGCGAGCCGGCGCTCACGGACACCGCCACCAGCATGGCGACCGTGAAGAGGATGCCGACGAGGGGGACGATTGCGACCGACGCCACCTCCCTCATGCGGCTTCCTATCCTCCGCCGCAGCCGCACGGGCGTCGCAACGACCAGGACGGCAAGGAGGCCGAGCTCGAAGCCCGTCGCCGTTGCGCCGGCCTGCCCCGGCGACCCGGGTTGCCAGGACACAGGTCCCAAGGCGGGATCGATTGCGTTCGAAGTGGCGACGATCACTCCCGCAACGATGACGAGGGCCGGCCCCCGAGCGCGAAACAGATGCCCAGATAGGGCGAATCCGGCCACGACCATGTGCACCACCGCCAACCCCCCGAGTGCCAGACCATGAGGCATGGACCCGTGCAGGAGCGAAGGCGCCAGGCCAGCGAGGATTGCGGCGGTTCCCAGAGCGAGGGTGGCAGCGACTGCTCTGGCAGCCCATTCCATCGTCGTGCGATCGGGTCGGGCCACCACCTGCGCAGCTGCTTCCGGCTGAGCCAGAGCCTTTCGCCTTGCCAGCCAGCTGGCCGGGAGCACGAACACGGCGACGCCGAGCAGGACCACAGCGGCGACCTGCTCGGCGAGCTCGTGGGCGTGCATGCGATTGCTAGCGGGTGACCTCGGTGTCCGCAGTTCCGCGGGCCATGTAGCCGACCGCCAGGCTCACGACGGCGAGTGCCGCGTGGATCAGGTGCAGGGCTGCGTTGGCCGGTACCGAGAAGAGCCCGAACAGGGTGGGGCTCAGGAGGACGACGATCAGGATGATGGCGTACAGGACGCCAAATCCGATGACGCCGTTCACGAGGTTCGCCCCGCTCATGCCAAACGCGATGTAGAGGGCCAGCAGACCGGTGGCGAGATGCACGACGTTGTGCACCGCGTCCGTCGGCAGCAGCGCCCCATCCTCAGAGCCGACGAGCGGGTTCGGAATGAACCCGAGGATGCCCACGAGCACGAGCACGACGCCCGCGATCGTGATCCACGTCTTTGCGAGACTGTAATTTCCCATTGGTTACCCATGCCTCCTTGCGGTTTGTGCGGCTATCCGGGAAGTACGGCGCTCCCTGCATGCGCATTGCTCGACCCGTCCATCGCAATTCCCGCGCCGAACCGCGCCGCCGCGGCTTTTCCATCGGCGCTACCATGCAGCCACCGATGGAGATCACCTGGTACGGGCGTGCCTGCTTCCGACTGAAGGGCAAGGACGCCACCGTCATCACCGACCCCTGTCCGCCGTCGACCGGCTTCGTTGCCGGCAAGCACGACGTCGACCTGCTGACGATCAGCCACTCCCATCCGGACCACAACTACACCCGGTCGATCACGGCGGGACTGACGCTGACCAGACCCGGCGAGTACGAGTTCAGTGACCTGCTGGTGACCGGGATCCGGACCTTCCATGACGGTGAGGCCGGCGGCGCGGCGGGCGAGAACATGGTGTTCGCGTTCGAGGTGGACGGGGTCCACATCTGCCATCTCGGAGACCTCGGCCACCTGCTGACCGATGAGCAGCTCACCGAGCTCGGCCCGGTCGACGTCCTGCTGGTGCCGATCGGGGGCGGCACGACCCTGACCCCCGCCGAGGCGGCAGAGGTCGTCGCCCAGGTCGGCCCGAAGATCGTCATCCCGATGCACTTCGCGGTCGATGGAGCCTCGGCGGATCTCGGCGGTCCGGAGAAGTTCCTCCACGAGATGGCCGCCGAGCCGATCCGGCAGCCCAAGGCCCAGGTCACGGTCCACTCGCTCCCCGACGAGACCCAGGTCGTCGTCCTCGAGGCTCGCGGCCGCACGTCCTGACCAGGCCATCGGTGACAGCGATGGTGCGCGGGAACACCAGAAGTACCACGAAATCTGGACGTCTTCTCGGCAGCCGTGCTCACCGAGCGATCGCTCGTTCGCTAAGGGTCCTAGTACGTTGGTCCTCATCTTGCCTGAGGGTGGCTCGCCGGGAGAGCGGCCACCGCCGCCCGCGTGCCGACTGGTGCGCCGCGCCCCCGAGTCATGGGCTACGCCCACACATTTCACTCAAGGCGAAGGGGGCCTACAGACGTGTACCAGACTCCGGCACGGTCAACGACGATGGGGACGGCCAGCACGGCCCTCGCGCTCGTTGCCATCGTTTCACTTCTCATCACACTGTTCGCCGTCGCGCGTCCGGCTGCCGCGGACGAGGGAGTCGGGCAGGCGGATTGTCCGGTGGGGACCACGTTCCTCGTCAACTTCGACGAGGGTGATCTCGAGGTCGATCTCGAGCTGGCCACCGGAGTGTTCGTCCGCGCACTGACGTTCGACGACAAC
>DASVEH010000364.1:0-6498 GCA_036380655.1 Candidatus Limnocylindria bacterium
CCGCGACGCAGCGGCGGGATGGCGCGCGCCTGGACCTCGGTAGGGGTCACGAAGCCCATCTTCTCGATCGCCCGGGCGATGGTGGCCGGGACCTCGATCTCGCCGAACCGGTACGAACGCGATGCGGCGAGCACGGCGCGCTCGAACTCGGACGGCTCGGCCGCGTCCCCGGCCGTCTCGACCGCGACCTGCGCGGCGGGTGCGGCCCGGGTCGATCGGCCTCGGGATCGCGCGCGAGGGGTATCGGTGTCGGGCAAACGGAGCTCCGGAAGGGGTCTGAACGATGGCGGCGTGGCCGGGGGCCTGGGCGCGCACCGGCGCCGGAGGCGCATGGGCGCGGCGCTCTGTCCACCCGACGGGTGACGCCGCTCTCGCGATCCTACCACGCACCAGGACGCGAGGGCCGAGCGTGTCCTTGACACGACCGGGGCCCTACATGATACTGAGTCTCGTGAATACGACGAACGACAACCGATGGCCCTGACCGCGATTCTCGTCTCCGCGAGCGCCTTCGTCTCGGCATTGCTCGGTGGGCTCGTCGCCCTTCGCGCCGTGACGCAGGTCGGCCTCCTCATCGCCTTCGGTGCCGGCATCCGGATCGGGGCCGCGTACTTCGACCTCATCCCCGAAGGGGTCGAGCACCTCGGTGGCTCGATCGACCTGGCCATGATCTTCACCGCACTGGGCTTCCTGGCGTTCTACGCCATCGAGAAGCTGACCGCCCTGCACGTCGGCCACGAGACGGCCACCGAGCTCGAGCATGGCGAGTCGTCGCACCGGCACGTCGGCTTCATCGGCAGCATAGGGATGAGCCTCCACAGCTTCCTCGACGGCGTTGCCCTGGCTGCCGGGCTGGCCGTCGGCGGAGGGCTCGGCCTGGTGATCGCGTTCGTGGTGGTGATCCATCGGTTCAGCGACGGGATCGGCATCGTCAGCCTGCTGCTCGCCACCAGGACGCCGATCGCGGAGATCTACCGATGGGTCGGTCTCGTCGCCCTGGCGCCGGTCTTCGGCGTCATCGTCGGGCTGCTGCTGCCGGTGCCCGACGAGGTGCTCGGTGGCATGCTCGCCGTCTTCGCCGGCTTCTTCCTCTACATCGGTGCCGCGGAGCTGCTGCCCGAGGCGCATCGCAGCGACCGCTCCCGCTGGGTCGTCGCCGCCACCCTGGCCGGCGTCGCCGCGATCTACCTCTTCTCGATCTTCGCCAAGGCGGTCGGCGGGCACTGATCGTGGAGTCCACCACCGATCGCCTGCGAGACGCCGGGGAGCGCGTCACACGGCAGCGACTGATCGTCTCCGACGCACTGACCGCGATGGGCCGGCAGGTCACCGCCCAGGAGCTGTACGAGCGACTTCGGCGCAGCGAGCCGCGAATCGGGCGCGCCACCGTGTTTCGGACTCTCGAGGCCTTGGTGACCGCCGGGGTCGCGCGGCGGCTGGAGCAGGACGGGCACGTCTACGGCTACGTGGCCTGCCGCCCCGAGCACCACCACCATCTCGCCTGTGACCGATGCGGACGCGTCGAGGAGATCGGCGAGAGCTACATCCGGCCGGTCGCCGAGCGGGTCGCCTCCGACCTTGGCTTCACGATCGACGACGCGCGGCTCGACTTCTACGGGCGCTGCGCCCGGTGCACCGCGGAGTCCGCCTCAGCGGACTGAGGCGGCCACACGCTCGCTCGCCATCGGCCGCGCACCGTCGGCGACCTCGGCGTACCCGTCGGGGTGTGCCTCGCGCCACGCCCAGGCGTCCGACAGCATCTGTTCCAGCGTCGAGTTCGTCGGCTGCCAGCCGAGCTCGCGTCGGGCGCGTCGCGACGAGGCGACGAGCACGGGCGGATCGCCGGTGCGCCGCTTGACGGGGCGGGCCGGGATGGCGCGACCGGTGACGCGGCGGGCGGCCTCGACCACCTCGCGGACGCTGAATCCGGCTGCCGAACCGAGGTTGTAGACCTCGAACGACGGCTCCCCTTCGCCGGTCGCCTCGAGGGCCAGCATGTGTGCGGTGCCGAGGTCGCGGACGTGGATGAAGTCGCGGATGCAGGTCCCGTCGGGAGTCGGGTAATCCTGGCCGTGGATCTGGACGTGGGTCTGCTCGCCGGCCGCCACCCGCAGCACGATCGGCATGAGGTGCGTCTCGGGGTCGTGGTCCTCGCCGTTGCGCTCCGTGGCGCCGGCGACGTTGAAGTAGCGCAGGCTGATGGCACGGAAGTCGTGCGCGGCGCAGAACCAGCGCATGGCGCCCTCGAAGGCGAGCTTCGTCTCGCCGTACGGGTTGATCGGCTGAGTGCGGTCGGCCTCGGCGATGGGCACCCGGCGCGGCTCGCCGTACACCGCCGCCGTCGAGCTGTACACGAGCCGGTTGACGCCGGCGCGCTTCATGGCGTCGAGCAGGGCCACCCCGCCACCGACGTTGGTGCGGTAGTAGATCCCCGGGTCAACCATCGATTCGCCCACGAGGGAACGGGCGGCGCAGTGAAGCACGGCGTCCACGCCATCGGCGAGCAGGTCCTCCAGCCGGTCGTCCGTGCCGAGGTCGCCGACCTCGAGTCGCGCGCCGTCGGGCACCGCGGCGGCGTGGCCGCTCGACAGGTTGTCGTACACGACCACCTCGTGGCCGGCTTCCAGGAAGCTCTCCACGCTCGTGGAGCCCACGTAGCCCGCTCCGCCCACCACGAACAGCTTCAATCCACGCTCCTCCGTCCGCTACCGGGCCGAGCCGACGAGCTGTCCGACGTCGTTCGCCTGGCGAGCCAGGCCCGAGGTCAGCAGCGCCGAGACGCGCGTGGCGCCGGCGGCCCCTGCCGCTGCCAGCTGGTCGGCCGTGCGGAACCGGCCCGATGCCTTGATGCCGATCCGCGGTCCGACGCTGTCGCGCAGGAGGCGGGCGCGGCTGACCGAGCTGTCCGCCGTGGCGCTGCCGGGGCTGGTCACCACCTGGTCGGCGCCGGCGCGCTCCGCAAGCCGGCACGCGCGGCGAATCAGCTCCTCGCTCATCGGCGCGGCTTCGATGATGACCCCCGCCGCCGCCAGGGCCGAATGCGCCATGTCGATGACGGCCAGCATGTCGTTGAAGACGGCCTCGTCGTCGCCGGACGCCAGAGCGCCGCCGTTCAGGACGAAGTCGATCTGGGTGGCTCCCTGCTCGAGCGCCTTGGAAGCCTCGAAGGCCTTGACGCTCAGGATCTGCCCGCCGTGCGGGTACCCGACGACCGTCCCGAGCGCGACGCGCGAACGTCCCAGGGCGCGCTTCGCGGCCTTCACGAGCCACGGATTGACGGTCAGTGCGGCGACGTCGTGCTCGACGGCCAGTGTCACGGCGGCGTCGAGATCGGCGAGTGACGCATTGGGGTGCGTCAGCCGGTGCTCGAGCCGGACGGCCCGACGCACGCTGGCGGTCATCGGTGCACGGTCCCTCCGCTCGGTGAGCAGCGTTGGATGAGCCATCCCAGACAATGGGTCCGGACGGCCGATTGTAGCAGCGTCAATCCGGCTGTCAGCCATCGGCGTCCGTTGCGGTGCGTTCGGTCACCGTCTGCGCGTCCATCTCTCGGGCCAGCTCGACCAGCAGCTCGGGCCGATTGCGGCTCGGGTCGTCGAGGACCGCCTCGGTCAGGCCGTCCATGAGGCGGCCGATCCGCGGGCCGGGCTCGATCCCCAGGGCTCGCTGCAGATCGTTACCGTCGATTGCCAGCCGATGCCGCACGAGGAGATCGGGCGAGCCGGACAGCTCCGCCGCGATGCGCCCCTCGAGCTCCGCCTGGTTCTCGTCGCCGGCGTCGCCCGCGCCGGACGCGGCGTTGTCGGCCCGCCGCAGCGCGAACAGGAGCCGCAGGTGCGGCTCGCCCACCCGACGGATGAAGCGCCGCACGGCGGCATCGGTCCAGGTGCTGTCGTAGGCGTACATGTGCTGCTCGATGGCGTGCACGACGTCGGCCGCCAGGCCTCGCGGGACCCGGAGCCGGCGCAGCGCGGCGGCCGCCTGCTCGGCGCCCACTCGCTCGTGGCCGATGAAATGGCCGCCCGCCCCGGTCGATGCCTTGCCGATGTCGTGGAGCAGGCTGGCGAGGCGCGCCGCCCGATCGTCGGCCGGCGCGGCGTCGACGGCGGCCAGGGCGTGGTCCAGGGCGTCGCCGGGCACCGCCTTCGACTGCGGCACGCCGCGCAGCTCGGCGAGCTCCGGCAGCACGAGCGGCAGGAGCTCCAGCTGCTCGAGGAGACGCAGCGCACGCGACGGGATCGCGTCGGCGAGGATGCGCAACAGCTCGTCACGCAGCCGCTCGGCCGAGACGCTCGCCAGCGTCGGCGCCAGCTCGCGGATGGCCGCCTCGGTCGGCGGATCGATGACCAGGCGGAAGCGGCCGGCGAACCGCGCCGCGCGGAGCAGGCGCAGCGCGTCCTCGCCGAAGCGCTCGCGCGGGTCGCCAACCGTCCGCAGCACGCCGCCCCTGAGGTCCCGCATGCCGCCGAACGGGTCCACCACCCGGCCGCGGCCGGCCTCGAGGGCGATCGGGACCCAGGCCATCGCGTTGATCGTGAAGTCACGGCGTGCCAGGTCCTCCTCCAGGCTGGCGCCGAAACGGACCTCGTCGGGGCGGCGGCGGTCGCGGTAGCCGCCCTCGGTCCGGTACGACGTGATCTCGACCATCGGGGCGCCGACGACGGTGACCGTGCCGAATCGGTTCTCCCAGGTGGCACCCGGCAGCAGCGCAGCGACCTCCTCCGGTCGCGCCGAGGTGGCGGCGTCCCACTCCTGATCGCGCGAGATCTCGACGCCGCGCATCCGGTCACGGACCACCCCGCCCACCAGCGCCGCCTCATGACCGGCCGCGACGAGGGCGCGCAGGACCCCGACCACCGGCTCGGGCAGGCGCTCGTAGGTGAGCTCCGGTTGGGGGGCCACCGATGGCGGCCTCAGCCGGCGCGGTGCGTGGGGCGGATCGGCTCCAGGAAGAGGTAGCTGCGCCAGGCGTCGTTCTGCTCGTCGGCGAGGTAGGTGCCGAACAGGTAGCGCAGATCCGCGCGCGGCGCGCGAGGCTGGCGCAGCAGCGTCATTCGCGCCTCCGCGACCGTCTTGCCGCCCTTGCGATGGTTGCAGGCCCGGCAGGCGGCGACCAGGTTGTCCCACTCGTGGAGGCCACCGCGGTGCTTCGGCATGACGTGGTCGATGGTCAGGTCGCGGCTGATGCTGCCGCAGTACTGGCAGGTGTGGCGGTCGCGGCTGAAGACCTCGCGCCGGCTCAGCTTGACGCGCGGCTGCGGCCGCTTGACGTGGTACTGGAGCCGGATCACCGATGGCGCCGGGATCTCGAGGGTCGGCGTGTGGATGACCTGGTGGTTCCTGGCCAGGAGCTCCGCCTTCTCCGCGCCGAGCAGCCGGAACGCTCGCCTGATGTCGCAGACGTTGAGCGGTTCGTAGTTCTGGTTCAGGACCAGTACGGGTGCATTGATCATCGTGCGAGCGCCTTCCTGGGCGCGATGATACCAATCGTGGTGGATCGCGCCATTCGGCGCGGTCGACTGCGCCAACGGTCGGGTCCCGATGGCGACGGCGCGCCCCTGCCAGCCCAATTGGCCGATGGGCGCTGGAGGCGCTCACGAGTAGAATGAATCGTCGAAATCCCGAGCGGCGCCCGGCGCCCGCATCGGCGCAGCGCAGGAAGTACGAATGACCACGATTGAACGATCAACCTGGGCCACGAAGGTCGGCCTGGCAAGAATGCTCGCCGGCGGCGTGATCATGGACGTCGTCACCGCCGACCAGGCACGGGTGGCTGAGGAGGCCGGCGCCGTGGCGGTCATGGCGCTCGAGCGGGTGCCGTCCGACATTCGCAAGTACGGCGGCGTCGCCAGGATGAGCGACCCGAAGCTGATCAACGAGATCAAGGACGCGGTCAGCATCCCGGTGATGGCCAAGTGCCGGATCGGTCATTTCGCCGAGGCCCAGATCCTGGAGAGCCTCGAGGTCGACTACATCGACGAGTCGGAGGTGCTGACGCCGGCGGACGAGGAGCACCACATCGACAAGCATGCGTTCAAGGTGCCGTTCGTGTGCGGTTGCCGCGATCTCGGCGAGGCACTGCGGCGGATCGGCGAGGGGGCGGCCATGATCCGCACCAAGGGCGAGGCGGGCACCGGCGACATCGTCGAGGCCGTCCGCCACATGCGTGCCGTCCAGAAGGGAATCCGCCAGCTCCAGAACATGCGCCCCGACGAGCTGTTCGCGGCCGCCAAGGAGCTGCGCGCCCCGTACGACGTGGTCAAGCAGACCGCGGAGCTCGGCGAGCTGCCGGTCCCGAACTTCAGCGCGGGCGGCGTGGCCACCCCGGCCGACGCCAGCCTGATGCGTCAGCTCGGGGCCCAGGCCGTCTTCGTCGGCTCGGGCATCTTCAAGAGCGAGAGCCCCGAGCGCTACGCCAAGGCGATCGTCAAGGCGGCCACCCACTACGACAACCCCGAGATCCTGGCCGAGGTGAGCACCGGTCTCGGTGAGCCGATG
>DASVEH010000365.1:0-5897 GCA_036380655.1 Candidatus Limnocylindria bacterium
CGTGCGGCTGAGTGCCGGATGGCTGCTGGCGGTGGCACTGGGCATCGGCCTCGTGATGCTGTGGGCCAGCATCGCCGCGGGCCGCCCCTCGCGCCGCGTGCTCGTCGCCGCCGGCGCGCTGGCGCTCGTCGCCGTGGCGGCGGGAGCCGGAGGCCGCTGGCTCGGGCTGCAGCTGGCGGAGGGGACCGGCCGGCACTGGGAGGTCGGCTCCTACACCCGCCCTGCCACGGATGGCGCCCCGGCGGAGACCCTGACGCTCGATGGAGAGACCTTCAGCATCGGCGAGCGTTGGTCTGGCACCTTCGAAAGCTCCGGATGGACCGTGGTCTTCGACAACGACCCCGCCTGTCCGGGTGCGCGTGGCACCTATCACGCGCACCAGGTCGTGGAGGAGGACCTGCGCTTCGTCAAGGTCGTCGACACCTGCCTGGATGGCGAACGCGCCACCGACCTCGAAACGGGGACCTGGGAGCGCGACCCCTAGCGTTTCCCGAATCGCTCGCGGAACACGGTCTCGGTGCGCGGCAGGCGAGCCTTTCCGCGCGCCGCCTTCGGCTGGCGAGCTTCGGCGGTGGGATGACCGATGGCCACGATAGTCCGCACGAAGCGGTCATCGGGCACCTCGAGCGCCTGGTGGACCGCCGGACGCGCATCGGGCGCGATCCACACGATCGCCGCGCCAAGCCCGAGGAGCGAGGCGGCGATGAGCACTCGCTCGGCGGCCCGGCCCTCGTCGAAGGCGGTCGAGACGGCGGCGCCCTGCTCCTGGATCTCGGCGATGGCCAGCGCGGCCTTCGCCGTGAGGAGCGCCTTCGTGCTGGGCAGGTTGCTGTCGGCCAGGCGTTGCAGGGTCTCCGGACGCTGGACGAGGACGAAGCGCCAGGGCTGCCGGTTGCCGGCCGAGCCGGACCAGCGGGCCGCATCAGCGATCGCGGAGAGCGCCGCCGGATCCACAGCCCGGTCGGTGAACTCGCGCACCTGCCTGACGCGCAGCAGGGGACGCACGACGTCGGCCGGTTTCGCTCGCGGGTTGCTCATTCGCTCACCAGCCTACCGCGCCGCGGCGCGGGACCGGATCGACCACCCGCCAGCCAGGCCGGTGACGCCCGTCAACGGATCCTCTCCGGACTGGTCCGTAAGGGGAATCGCAAGGTAGACTTCGTACGCTGCCCGGACCGAGTCGACGGAGATGCCCCATATGAACCGAACCAAGCGCATCGCGCTCCTTGCCGCGGCCGCGCTCCTGCTCGTAGCGGCCGGCAGCGTTCTCGCCAATCGCGCACCCGCCGCGCGCGACCTCCCGGCGCAGCCTGCCTCGAGCCACGAGGCGGAGGCTCCGCCAAGCGCGGAGGACCTCGCGCACGCCGCGGATCGCCTCGAGGCGAAGGGGATCGGCTTCCAGGAGGCCGTCCTGGACGATCTCGCCGCGCGATACGGCGTCGGGGGAGCCGTCCGCGTGCTCGCCTGGGCGGATGCGGAGGCGATCGACGTATCGGTGATCACCGACATGCGTGACGGCTCCGAGACGGATCCGGGCATGGGCTGGGGCCGCATCGCCCGCGAGCTCGGCGTCCACCCCGGCCTCGGCTCCATCATGGGTGGCGGCCACGGGCGCGACAACGCCCCCGGGCAGCAGGAGCAGGCTCCCGAGGACTAGACGCTCAGGTCGTCTCGGGCTCGCGGGGCGTGGGCGCGGCGCGTTGCGTCAGGAGCATCCGGAAGGCCACCGCCAGGATCAGGATCGCGAAGAGCCGCTGGAGGAGCTCCTCGTCCAGTGAGAGGGCGATGACGCTGCCCAGCAGAGCCCCGAGCACGCCGCCGGCGGCGAGCGCGGCCGCGTCACGCAGCGCCAGCCGTCCGTGTCGGTGATGGGTGAACGAGCCGAGCGCCGCAGCTGGGATGATGACGAGCAGTGAGGTGCCCTGCGCGACGTGCTGGTCGAAGCCGATGAAGAGCACCATCGCCGGAACCATGACGATGCCACCGCCGACCCCGAGCAGGCCGGCCAGCATCCCGGCAGTGAGCCCGATGGCCAGCAGCGCCAGGATCTCGGGGAGGCTCATGTGATGAGCATCGAGATCGCGATCGCGATCATGAACAGCGCGAACCCGATCCGAAGGCGATCAGCACCCATGCGCGCCATGACCCTGGTCCCGATCTGGACTCCGACGAGCGATCCGACCGTCAGCACCACGGCGGCCGGGACGTCGACGCTGTCCGCCCGGCCGAAGATGAAGGCGCCGACGAGAGCGATCGGGACGATTGCCGCCAGGGACGTGGCGGAGGCGCGATGCTGCGCCACCGCGGCCAGCAGCACCATCGCCGGCACCATGACGATCCCGCCGCCGACACCGAACAGTCCGCTCAGGACGCCTGCGCCGAGCCCGATCGCGGCAAGCAGCAGCGGATTCGGCCGTGGGGCAGTCGGTGCCATGCGCACCTACTGGGTTGTTCGGCGGTTGTAGAGCCAGATACCGAGCGGGAAGGCAACGGCAAGCATGCCGACCGACCAGATGACCGAGGGGAGCTCGGCGTCGTACAGGTTGGTCCCGAGCGTCAGGTCGCGCACCGCGTTGATGACCTGCGTCATCGGCTGGTTGTCGGCGAAGACGCGCAGCCAGTCAGGCATCGATGCGGTCGGCACGAAGGCGCTGCTCACGAAGGTGAGGGGAAAGACCACCGCGAACATGATGCCCTGCAGGGCTTCCGGCGTCCGAACCAGCGCGCCGGCCGCCACGCCGACCCACGAGAGCGCAAAGCCGAAGAGCAGCATGAGCCCCACCGCGGCCAGGTTCCCCGTGATGCCGCCCTCCGGCCGGAAGCCGACGAGCAGCCCGACCACCCACATGATGGCGACCGCCAGGCCGGCCCTGAGCAGGTCCGTGAGGGTCCGGCCGGTCAGGACGGAGGACTGCGCGATCGGCAGGGATCTGAATCGGTCGATCATTCCCCTCTGGAGGTCGTTGGCGAGCAGGACGCCGGTGTAGATGCCGGCGAAGGCGACGGTCTGGATGAAGATGCCGGCCATCAGGAAGTTGATGTAGGAGGCCTCGTCGCCGCCTTCGGCCCCGACGTTGATCGCCCCGCCGAACACGAAGCTGAAGAGCAGCACGAACATGATCGGGCTGAGCGTCACGTCGAGCAGGAGCTCGGGCGTCCGCCTGATATGGAGCAGGTTGCGCTTGACCATCTCCCACGTGTCGCGCAGCCACCACCCGAACCGGGTCATGTCCGCGCCTCTTCGCGGGAGTCGGCGTCCTCGGCCGGCCGGCCGGTGAGCGACAGGAACACCTCGTCGAGGGTCGGTCGCCGGAAGCCGATGTCGTCGACGTGGACGTCGGCCGCGTCAAGCTCCCGGATCGCGCGGGTCAGGACCCCCTCATGGGACGTGACCGCGACGCTCACGTGCCTCGCCTCTTCGTCGACCCTGGCCGGTCCCTCCCCGAGCGACTCGAGCACCCGTCGCGCGGCGTCGAGCCATGGCGCATCGCTGATGGTGACCTCCAGGCGCTCGCCGCCCACCTGCTGCTTCAGCTGGAGGGCGGTTCCGCGCGCGATCACTCGGCCGTGGTCGAGGACAACGATGTCATCGGCGAGCCGGTCCGCCTCCTCGAGGTACTGCGTCGTCATGAGCACCGTGGTGCCACCGCGGGCAAGCTCGGCGATCAGGTCCCACATCGCGAGGCGACCCTTCGGATCGAGCCCGGTGGTCGGCTCGTCGAGGAAGATCACGGGCGGCTTCACCATGAGCGCCGCTCCCAGGTCGAGGCGCCGCCGCATCCCGCCCGAGTAGGTCTTGACGGTGCGGTCGGCCGCGTCGGTGAGCTCGAATCGGTCGATGAGCTCGTCCGCCCGACTCCGTGCGTCCGCCGCGCCCATCCGGTAGAGCCGCCCGATCATCCGGAGGTTCTCGCGGCCGGTGAGCAGCTCGTCGAGGGCCGCGTACTGGCCCGCCACCCCGATCCTGGCGCGCACCTCCGCCGGATGCCGCAGGACGTCGATGCCGCCCACCGTCGCGCTGCCCTGATCGGGACGGATGAGCGTGGTCAGGACGCGGACGGCGGTCGTCTTGCCCGCGCCATTCGGGCCGAGCATGCCGAGGATGGCGCCCTCTGCCACGTCGAAGTCGAGGCCGGCAAGCGCATGGGTCTCACCGAAGGATTTGTGGAGACCCACGGCCTCGATCATGGCTCGGCTCATCGTCCGCACAGGGTACCCGACCCGGCGGATCGACCGCGTGGGCAGCCATACTCCGCTGCATGCCGCGCATCGCCGTCGTCTTCACCGGTGGGACCATCTCGATGCGGAGCGACGCCGGCTCGTCCGGCAACGTGCCGACCCTGGATGCCGAAGAGCTGCTGGCATCGGCGCCCGGGCTCGCGGACATCGCCGACATCGAGCCGGTCGATTGGGGCCTGGTGCCCGCCTCCCACCTCTCGTTCGACCAGGTCCTGGAGATCGGTGGCATCCTGCTGCGGCAGCTCGCACGACCGGAGATCGATGGTGCCGTCGTCGTCCAGGGCACGGACGTCATCGAGGAGACGGCATTCGCCTGGGATCTCCTGCCGCTGCCGCCCAAGCCGGTCGTCGTGGTCGGGGCCATGCGGTCCGCGTCGCAGGACGGCTATGACGGGCCCGAGAACCTGCGGAATGCCGTGGCGGCCGCGGCTGACCCGTCGCTCGCCGAGCAGGGGGTGGTGGTGGTCATGGCCGGCGAGATCCACGGCGCCGATGACGTGCGCAAGACTCACACCCATGCCTTCGCCACCTTCCAGAGCCCGAACGCGGGCCGGCTCGGCGTCGTCGCCGATGGTCGCGTCATCCTCCAGCGCAGCCGCCGGCCGATGCGGCTGCCGCGAATTCCGCATCGCGCGGCGCTGCCAGTGCCGATTCTGGGCGTGGCCCTGGACGCGACGCCGGCCGCCGTCGACCCCGCGGCCGCCGCCGTGGTCATCGCAGCCGCGGGCGGCGGCAACACCCCGCCGGCCTACCTCGACCTCGCCCGTCCGCTCATCGAGCGCGATATCCCGGTGCTGCTCACCACCCGCTGCCCCTCCGGCCGGGTCCTGCCCGGCTACGGCTTTCCCGGTGGCTCCTCGCAGTGGTGGGAGGCCGGCGCTCTCTTCAGCGGGACGCTGGACGCCCTGAAGGCACGCGTACTGGCAGCGCTGGCGCTGGGGGCGGGCATGTCGCTTGACGAGGTGGCCCTGGTCTGCGCGGCGTTCGGAGGCGGCGTGCGTAATCTGGCCGCGCCGGACCCCTTCCGAACGGACTCGTAACTCAAGGCGTTAGGAATTCGTCCCCCCGACTCGCGCCACCTCGAGAAGATTGGGGCCGGTGCCGGCCGCCGCCGTGGAGGCCACCAGGACCACGGCCGAGCCTCGCGGGAGAGACAGATCCTCACCGATGAGCCAGGCCATGAGGCCGAGCCTGTCCCCGGTCGTGGTCGGCGGCAGGCAGGTGCCGGCCTCCACCCCGTGAACGAGCGCCAGGCGGCGAACGACCGACGCGTCGGGCGAATAGGCGCGGATCGGCACTCGGGGACGCAGCGAGCTGAGGATGCGCGCGGTGCGACCGCTGCGGGTGTAGCACGCGATCGCGGCCACCTCCCGGTCGGCAGCCGCCAGCGCCACGGCGGCGTAGGCAAGGGCGTCGGCATCGGTCGCCGCGCTCGGCGGACTGCCGGACGGCAGGTAGGCGGACCCGCGCTCGTCGCACAGCGCGGCGATGCGCGCGGCAGTCTCGGCGGCGAGCACCGGATGGGCGCCGATGGCCGTCTCGCCCGAGAGCATGATCGCGTCGGCTCCATCGAAGATGGCGTTGGCCACGTCGCTGGCCTCGGCGCGCGTCGGTCGCGGTGAGGCGATCATCGACTCCAGCATCTGGGTGGCGACGAT
>DASVEH010000366.1:0-18618 GCA_036380655.1 Candidatus Limnocylindria bacterium
ACTGGGCTACCGTGAGCACTGTGCGCTGGAGGAGCGGCTGGGACGCCGTCACTCCGGCGGCTGGGGATTGATGCGACCGATACGAGAGGCACTCCGACTGACGTGGCAACGCGAACCGAGATGACGCACGACGTCGCCGACATCGGCCTGGCCGACCAGGGGCGACTCAGGATCGAATGGGCGGACCGGCAGATGCCGGTGCTGGCGGGGATCCGGGAGCGCTTCGAGCGCGAGCGGCCGCTGGCCGGCTGGCGGATCAGCGCCTGCCTCCACGTCACTGCCGAGACCGCCAACCTGATGCGGACCCTGGCAGCCGGCGGCGCCGACGCCGTCCTCTGCTCCTCGAACCCGCTCTCCACCCAGGACGACGTGGCCGCCTCGCTGGTCGCGCATCACGGCATCCCGACGTTCGCCATCAAGGGCGAGGACCGTGACTCCTACTACGGCCACATCGGCGCCGCGCTCGACCACCGCCCGCACATCACCATGGACGACGGCGCCGACCTCGTGAACGAGCTCCACACGAGGCGGACGGAGCTGCTCGACGAAGTGATCGGCGGCACGGAGGAGACGACCACCGGCGTCATCCGGCTGCGCGCCATGGCCAACGCGGGCAAGCTGCGCTACCCGGTCGTGGCGGTGAACGAGGCGCTGACGAAGCACCTGTTCGACAACCGCTACGGCACCGGCCAGAGCGCGATCGACGGCATCCTGCGCGCCACGAACATCCTGTTCGCCGGCAAGACGGTGGTCGTCGGCGGCTATGGCTGGGTCGGCCGCGGGATCGCGTCGCGAGCGCACGGCATGGGCGCCAACGTGGTCGTCTGCGAGGTCGATCCGACGCGCGCGCTGGAGGCGGCGATGGACGGGTTCCGCGTGATGAACGCGGCCGACTCGGCACGCGTCGGCGACGTCTTCATCAGCGGCACCGGGAACCTGAACGTGTGGGGCCGCGACCACTTCCCGGTGATGCCGGACGGCGCCATCCTCGCCAACGCCGGCCACTTCAATGACGAGTTCGAGCTCTCCGCCCTCGAGGAGCAGGCGACCGGCAAGCGCGAGGTGCGGCCGTTCACGACCGAGTACCTCATGCCCGACGGCCGCCGCATCTACCTCCTCGCCGATGGACGCCTCGTCAACCTGGGCGCCGCCGAGGGCCACCCGGCGCTGGTCATGGACATGAGCTTCGCGAACCAGGCGCTCGGGCTCGAGTGGCTGCGCTCTCACGTGGAGGAGCTGGAGCCACGCGTGTACGGCATCCCCGAGGAGATCGACCGTGACGTCGCCCGCCTCAAGCTCGAGGCGATGGGCATCCGCATCGATCCGATGACCGCCGAGCAGAAGGCCTACAGCGAGTCCTGGGAATCGGGCACCTGACCTTCAGGCCGATCCACGAAAATAAAGGTTCTCCAGATGCGCGCGGATCTCCTTTAGCGTCATCGTACCGGGCATGGAGATGGCCCGAGGGGAACCTGGCGACCGTGGCGCGGGGGACGCCCGGGGGGAGCCGGTCGCCGAGTTGGCCATCTTCGCCTCGACCGCGTACGCAGATCACGCGGAGGCACTGCGCAACCACCTCGCCGTCTACACGCGCGATGCGGTCGCAGCCGAGGATCTGCTCCACGAGACGTTCGTCCGGCTGCTGACCGAGCTGGCAGCCGGACGGGCGCCTCGTCACGTCCGGGCGTGGCTCTTCCGGGTCGGGACGAACCTTGCGGCAAGCCGAGCGCGCCACACCGGCGTGGTGCGACGCCACGCCCCGGAGCTCGTTCGCCGCGAGCTGGCCGCATCGCCCGAGGACGAGCTGATCGAACGCGAGGCGGCCGGCGCGCTCGCGCGTCGACTGGCGCACCTGCCGGAGGACGTCCGCACGGCCCTCATCCTCAGCGCGCACGGCTTCTCCGGCGCCGAGATCGCGCGGCGCATCGGCCGAAGCCAGCTCGCGACTCGGTCCCTCCTCAGCCGGCATCGCAGCAGGTTGCGCGACTCCGCGATCGTCGCCGCCTGAGCCCTCACGTGACTCGATGCGGGGAGCTCCGATGAGTATGATCGCGAGCATGCCACGCGTCAGCAGCCCGACCTTCGTGGGCCGCGTTGCCGAGCTGGAGCGGCTCGGCCATGCCCTGCGGCTCGCCACCGACCACCGCGCGGCCACGCGCCTGGTGGCCGGCGACGCGGGCATCGGGAAGACCCGCCTCATCGGAGAGTTCGTGGCGCGCGCGCGATCGTCCGGGGCGCACATCCTGATCGGCGACTGCCTGCAGGTCGGAGAGACCGGCCTTCCGTATGCGCCGTTCGTCGGGGCGATGCGGCCGCTCCTGAGATCCCTGCCGCGGGACCGGCTCGACGAGCTGATCGGCCCCGGGCGGCGCGAGCTGTCGCATCTGCTTCCCGACCTCGGCTCGCCCTCGACCGCCGAAGAGGGGCGCGGCGAGGCCAACCCGGCCGCCACCGCCGAGCAGGCGCGGCTGTTCGAGATCGTGTTCAGCATGCTGCGTCGGCTGTCCGACGACGAGCCCGTGGTCCTCATCCTCGAGGATCTGCACTGGGCCGACTCCTCCACCCGGGACCTGCTCCGCTTCCTGGTGCGCAACGCGCGCGATGCTCGCTTCCTCATCATCGGCACCTATCGCTCGGACGAACTGCATCGGCGCCACCCGCTGCGCCCACTGCTCGCCGAGCTCGAGCGCGTGGACGGCGTCGACGACATCGAGCTGAGGGCCTTCGGCCCCTATGAGCTGGCCGAGCAGCTGGCCGGCATCATCGGTGAGCCGCCGGAGCCCGATCTCGTCTCGGCGGTGCTCAATCGGTCCGGAGGCAACCCGTTCTTCGCCGAGGAGCTGATGGCGGTCGGGGAGGCGGGCCTCGCGCTGCCGCGCAGCCTGCGCGACACGCTGGACGACCGCGTCCGAAGGCTCGACGATGAGGCGCAGCGGGTGCTGCGCATCGCCTCGGTGGCGGGGGCACGCGTCGACCATCGCATTCTCGCGGACGTTGCCGCCCTGCCCGAGGCCAACCTCACCGAAGCGATCCGCGGAGCGGTGGAGCATCACCTGCTGGTCGCCACCGCACCGGAGGAGGTGCCGGGGTATCGCTTCCGGCACGCGCTGGTCCAGGAGGTCGTCTACGACGAGCTCCTCCCCAACGAGCGCACCCAGCTCCACGCGGCCTATGCCGTCGCCATCGAGCGCCGCGCAGAGGGCGATCCGCAGGAGCGGGCCGGTATTGCCGCGCAGCTTGCCCACCACTGGCTGCTGGCCCACGACCTCGCGCGGGCGTTACCGGCCACGCTCGGCGCGGCCCGCGCGGCCGCCCAGGCGTTCGCCTACCCCGAGGCGCAGGCCTTCCTGGAGCGGACCCTGGAGCTGTGGTCCAGGGTGCCGCCCGAATCGCTGCCGCGGGACGTCGATCGCACCGTCATCCTGGAGGAGGCGGCCGAGGCAGCCGCCCAGGCTGGCGACCCGCGGCGATCGATCGATCTCGTGCGGTCGGCGCTCGCCGAGACGGACGCCGTCCGCGACCCGATGCGCGCCGGCGTCCTCCACCACCGCCTGGCGTGGTACCTGAACGAGTCGGGCGACTGGCAGTCGGGCGTGACCGCCATGGAGCGGGCCGTCGAGCTCATCCCGATCGACCCGCCCACCCAGGAGCGTGCCAGGGTGGTGGCCGAGCACGCGCATTCGCTCATGGTCCGCAGCCGCTTCAGCGAGTCGATGGCGCTCGCGGAGGCGGCGCTCGCCATCTCCCGCACGGTCGGCGCCGGGCTGGCGGAGACGCGCGCGCTGACCGCCCTCGGCCTGGACCTGGCCTGCCGCTCCGACCTCGAGCGCGGAATCCCGATGCTTCGCGACGGCTACGTGCTGGCGCTCGAGCTGGGGGATCCGCAGGCCATCTTCCTCACCGCCGTCGGGCTCGGCTGGGCTCTCGACGAGGCGGCACGCCACGAGGAGGCGCTCGAAGTTGCCAGCTCGGCGCGGGACCGGATGCGGGCCATGGGCGCCGAGGCGCGCTTCGGTGGACAGCTGGCGTCGAAGATGGGCCGCGCTCTGTTCGACCTCGGTCGCTGGGAGGAGGCGGGGCGCGTGCTCGACGAGACGATCGCCGGCGACCCCACCCGCTACGCCATGCGCTGGCTGCTGTCCAACCGGATCCAGCTCTCGACCGGTCGCGGCCAGCTGAGCCGCGCTCGCCGCGACCTGATGACCTACGAGGCGCTCGGCGAGAAGGTCGTCGGTCCCGACCCTGACCTGATGAGCAGCCGTCGCGCGGAGCTGGCGCTCGTCTCGGGCGAGCCGACGGTGGCGCGCCGGCTCATCGCCGACACCCTCAATCGGCTCATCGAGCCCGAGCTGGACACCGATGCGCGACGCCTCATCCTGACGGGATTGCGTGCGGAGGCCGACGAGGCGGACGCGGCCCGCGGGTCAGGGGACCGGGAGCGCGAGGCGGTGGCCGTCGAACGTGCCGACGAGCTCGTCGCGCAGATGCATCGCCATGTCGCACGCATCAGGGAGCTGGCGTCGCACCTCGCGCCGCCGATCGAGGCGGACCTCAAGCTCGCCGACGCGCTGGCGTCGCGGACTCGCGGCGATGCCGACGTCGACGCCTGGTCGGCCGCCGTCGAGGCTCGCCGGACGCTGGGGCGGCCCTACGAGCTGGCGCGCGCCCTCGCGGACCTGGCGGCGGCGGCCTTCCACGGCAAGCGCCGCGACGACGGGGCCGCCGCCCTTGCGGAGGCGCATGTCATTGCCGTCGAGCTCGGCGCGCGGACCCTTCGGGAGGCGATCGAGGCACTGGCGCGCCGCGCCCGGATCGGCCTGGAGGGGGTGGACAGCGCGGACGACGCCGCCGACCGGCTCGGCCTCACGCCCCGCGAGCGGGAGGTGCTGGCACTGCTCGCCGATGGGCGCAGCAATCGGCAGATCGGGGACAAGCTCTTCATGGCGGAGAGCACGGCCGGCGTCCACGTCAGCAACATTCTCGGCAAGCTCGGCGTGACCCGCCGCAGCGAGGCGGCGGCGGTCGCGCACCGGCTGGGGCTCTTCCAGCTCAGCTGAGCCCGCCGGCGATGGCGGTGACGTGGGCCGCGAGGCGCTCGACGAGCAGCCGCACCTCGTCCTCGGTGTTGTAGAAGGCGGGCGAGACCCGCACGATGCCCGGCCGGTAGTCGACGATGATGCCGTCGCGCGCCAGGGCGTCGACGACCGCCCTGGGATCGGCGACGGCGACCGCCGCAACGCCACCCCGCCACCGGGCATCGCGCACGGCCCGCACCTCCAGCCCCGCGTCGTCGGCCAGCCCGATGAACAGGTCGCCGAGGTCCCGGGTTCGCTCCCCGAGCCGATCGACGCCGATCTCTCGCACCAGCTCGGTGCCCCCGCGCGCGATCACGGCCGACGGCACGGACGGGGTCCCAAGCTCGTACCGGCGGCCGTCGGTCGCGAGCTCGAGCTCGTCCACCGCGAAGGCGAACTGACGGGCGCTGCTGAACCAGCCGGTGGTGGTCGGGACGAGGGCATCGCGCAGCGACGGACGCACCCGGAGGAAGGCGCAACCGGGTCCGCCGAACAGCCACTTCAGCGTCCCCGACACGTAGACGTCCACCTCGTCGCCGCCCAGGTCGGTGGGGATGATGCCGGTTGCCTGGTAGGCATCGACGAGGAGCAGCGCGCCCCGCTCGTGGCAGAGACGACCGAGCGCGGCGAGGTCGTTCGCCGCGCCGGTCGTGAAGAAGACGTGGCCGATGGCGACGAGGGCGGTCCGCTCGTCGATCGCGGCGGCCAGGGCCTCCGTCGAGACGGTGAGCCCGTCCTCGGACGGCACCACCACCAGCTCCACACCCAGGGGCGCTCGCGCCAGCCATTGGTGGCCGATGGTCGGGAAGTCGAGCGCGGTCGTCACCACCCGCGTGCGTGGCTTGTCGCCGGCCGCGAGTCCGGCATCGGCGAGCCGCTCGAGGGTATGGCCAGCGCCGCGGTGGACCGGGTCGAGCGCGGAGGCGACCACGGCCAGCGCCGAGCTCACGTTCGGTGCCAGCGAGATCTCGTCGCCGGGAACGCCGACGATGGCGCCGAAGTCGGCGCGCAGCTCCTCGAGCTCGCCCAGCCATCGGCGATACCAGGCCCGCGCGCCGAGCGCGTCCCAGTCGGCGAGGAACGCGTCGAGGCGGCGGCGGGATCGTTCCGATCGGGCGCCGAGCGAGCAGGTGTTCAGGTAGACCGATGCGTCGAGGAGCGGGAACTCGGAGCGGTAGGCGAGCAGCTCGGAGTGACGGGCGACGGACGGTGGCATGGGACGCCAAGGATAGCCCGGCGGCTATCCTCGAACGGCATGCAATCCATCCTGCGCCGCATCGGGGCGGCCCTTCCCGCGATCCTCATCGGATCGGCGCTGGTGATCGGCCTGTGGCTGATGCCCGACCTGACTCCCGGCGAGGCGATCCCGGTCGTCGGCCAGCGGAGCGACCACGGACGCATCGTGGAGTCGCTCGGCATCGATCCGACCGGCCTACCGCTCTTCGCGGTCGAGGTGAGCGATGGCCCGTCGGCCGGCGAGCGGATCGAGGCGGTGGTGCAGGACGGCTCGGCAGCCATCCCCGGCTCGGCGAACCGGGATCCCTACGAGGTGGGGGACGAGGTCGTGGTCACCAGCTTCACCGGCCCGGCGGCCGCCCCCTTCGCCGTGATCAGCGAGCCGTGGCGCCTGCCGCTGCTCGGGCTGGTGGTCGCGGTCTTCGCCGCCGCCGTGCTCCTCGTCGGCGGGCTCCGCGGGATCAGGTCGCTGGTGGCCCTGGCGCTCACGCTCACCGTGGTCCTCAAGGTCGTCGTGCCTCTCCTGCTGCGTGGCTTCGACCCGATCCTGCTGGCGGTCGGCGTGGCGGCCGCGGTCACGCTGGCGACGTTGCTCCTGACCGAGGGCTTCAGCCGCGTGACGCTGGCGGCCCTCCTCGGCACCTTTGCCGCGCTGGCGCTGACGGCGGTGCTGGCAGCCATCTTCACCGAGGCGGCGTCGTTCACCGCACTCCAGGGAAACGAGGAGATCGCCTTCCTCATCCCGCTCGTCGGCGACCGGATCGACCTCAGCGGGATCCTGCTGGCGGCCACCGTGTTCGGGGCCCTCGGCGTGCTCGACGACGTGACGGTGACGCAGTCGGCGACCGTGGAGCAGCTCTATCGCGCCGAGCCGGCCGCGGGCCGCCGCGGGGTGATCGCCCGCGCCATGCGGGTCGGCCGCTCGCACATCGCGGCGACGGTGAACACGCTGATGCTGGCATACCTCGGTGCCGGCCTCCCGCTCCTCCTCCTCTTCGCGCTCGGCGGCCAGTCGCCGCTCGTCACGCTCAACGGCGAGCTCGTGGCGGTCGAGGTGATCCGCGCCCTTGTCGGAAGCGTCGGGATCGTGGCGGCCGTCCCGCTGACGACCGTGGTGGCCGGCCTGCTGATGGTGCCCGCCGGACGTGGCGGGGACGCCGCCTGAGGGACGGCGCTACACTCGGGCCGCCGTTCGAGCCACCCGGAGACCCGATGCAAGAATCCTCCCCGCCCGTCCTGTTCACCTCGGAATCGGTCACCGAGGGCCATCCCGACAAGCTGTGCGACGCCGTGGCGGATGCCATCCTCGATGACGTCCTCCGGCACGATCCGACGGCCCGGGCGGCGGTCGAGGTCGCCACCACCACCGGCCTCGTGCTCGTCCTCGGCGAGCTGACCACGAGCCACTACGTCGACGTCCAGGAGGTGGTGCGCCGCACGGTGCGGGAGATCGGCTACACCGACAGCCGCCTCGGCTTCGACTGGGAGACCTGCGGCACATTGACCGCGCTCAAGGAGCAGTCGCCCGACATCAAGCGCGGCGTCGACCATGCGCTCGAGGCTCGCCAGGGCGACGAGGCGGACGAGCTCGGGGCCGGTGACCAGGGGATGATGTTCGGCTACGCCTCCGACGAGACCGCCGAGCTGATGCCGATGCCGATCCTGCTCGCGCACCGCCTCGCGCGACGCCTGGCGGAGGTGCGGCGCGATGGCACGCTGCCCTTCCTCCGACCCGACGGCAAGAGCCAGGTGACGGTCGAGTACGACCACGACGGACGTCCGCGGCGGGTGCACACCGTGCTCGTCAGCACCCAGCACGATCCCGAGGTCGAGCTGGCCGACCTGTCGGACGCGGTGCGCCGTCACGTGGTCGAGGCCGCAGTCCCGGCCGAGCTTCTCGACGACGACACGCGCCACCTCGTCAACCCGACCGGACGCTTCGTCATCGGCGGGCCGATGGGGGACTCCGGCCTGTCCGGGCGCAAGATCATCGTCGACACCTATGGCGGCATGGCGCGCCACGGCGGCGGGAGCTTCAGTGGCAAGGACCCGACCAAGGTCGACCGCTCCGGTGCCTACATGGCCCGGTACGTGGCCAAGCAGGTGGTCGCCGCCGAGCTGGCACGGCGCTGCGAGATCCAGCTGGCGTACGCCATCGGCGTGGCGCGCCCGCTCGCCGTCAACGTTGCGACCTTCGGGACGGGCCGCCTGTCCGACGCGCGACTGGCAGAGCTGATCGAGGCCACCTTCGACCTGCGGCCCGGGGCGATCATCCGCGACCTGGACCTGCAACGGCCCATCTATCGGCCGACGGCCGCCTACGGCCACTTCGGCCGCGACGACCTCGACCTTCCCTGGGAGCGCCTCGACCGCGTCGACGAGCTGACTGCCGCGGCAGCGCGCGGCTAGCGATCGGCATGGGTCGCGGCCACGCCCATTCGCACGCGCGACCGGCCTGGGGCGAGCCGCCGCCCGGGCCGCTGCGCCGCCTCCTCGACCGCGCCACCCTCGCGCTCGGAGGCCGCCCGCCGGCCGCTCGCCAGGGGCTTCGCGAGCTGCCGATGGCCCTGCGCCACGGCGAGCTGGCGGCCGGCTATCTCGAGGCCGAGCGAGGCGCCGACCATCGACGTGCCGGAGCCGCGGCGGCATCGGCAATGGACCGTGCCGTGGCGGAGCGGGACTGGTGGCCGGCCGACGTCTGGGGCCACCGGGCGCTCTGGCATTTCGAGCAGGCCGGCATGACGCTGCAGGCCGCGCGGCAGGCGAGACGGATCGGCGAGCTGCGCTCGGCGGCCGGCGACCCCGATAGCGCGCGCCGGTACTATGCGGAGGCGATCGACGAGGCTCGTGACATCGGCGCCGAGCACGAGCAGGGGCTCGCCGCCCTCGGTCTGGGGCATGCGCTGCTCCAGCTCGGTGACGTGACGAGCGCGCGTCGCCTGGCCGGAGCCGCCGAGGGGCTGCTGGACCGGGCCGGCGCGCCGGTCAGGGAGATCGAGGAGGCGCGCCGGCTGCGCGGATCCGAGGTGGTGGTCGGCAAAGAGACGGAGGAGATCGAATGACCGCGCGTCGCCCCATGCGGGTCGGAATCATCGGCGCCGGGGTGATGGCCGAGGCGATGATCGCCGGCCTGCTCGCCAACCGGGCCGTGACGCCGGACCTGCTGGCCGCATCCCACCCACGCCGTGAGCGACGCGATCTCCTCGCCGAGCGCCACGGCATCCGTCCCGTGGCCGTCAACGCGGACGCCCTCGGCGATGCCGAGATCGTGGTGCTGGCCGTGAAGCCGCAGATGCTCAGCCGCGTGATGCGCGAGCTGCGCGGCCGGATCGGCGCAGAGCAGGTGGTCCTCTCGATCGTGGCCGGCGCGACCCTGCGCACCCTGGTCGACGGCCTCCAGCACGCGGCAGTCGTGCGCGCCATGCCGAACACCCCGTCGCAGATCCGGCGCGGCATGACCGTGTGGAGCGCGTCCGAGGCATGCACCGGCCGCCAGCGCGACCTGGCGCGCGCCGCGCTTCGCTCCCTCGGCGACGAGCGCGAGGTGGCGGACGAGTCGTTCGTGGCCATGGCCACAGCTCTCTCGGGCACGGGGCCGACCTACCTCTTCGCGGTGATGGAGGCGCTCATCGACGCCGGCGTCCACATGGGCTTTCCCCGCGAGCTTGCGCACGACCTGGTGGTCGCCACGCTGGTCGGCTCCGCGGAGTACGCGCAGCAATCGGAGATGCACCCCGCGCAGCTCCGAAACGCGGTGACCTCTCCCGGTGGCACCAGCGCCGCCGCCATCTACGAGCTCGAGAAGGGCCGGATCCGGACCGTCTTCTCCGATGCGGTGTGGGCGGCCTACCGGCGCACCCTCGAGCTGGGGGAGCGCCTCGAGGCCGAGGTGGATCGCGGCTGATGTTCGCCATCGTGATGGCCGGCGGCTCCGGCACGCGGCTGTGGCCGCTTTCGCGCCGCGAGACGCCGAAGCAGCTGCTGCCGCTGACCGGCGACACGAGCCTGCTGCAGCAGACGGTGGCGCGCCTCGGCGGCGTGCTCAAGCCCCACGACATCTACGTCATCACCAGCCAGGCCCACGTGCGGACCACCCAACGGCAGCTCCCCCAGCTCCCCGAGGAGAACGTGCTCGGCGAGCCGCTGGCGCGCTCGACGGCCGTGGCGGCGGGGCTGGCCACGGTGCTGGCGCGGCGCGAGAGCGACGAGGTGGCGATCGTTCTCCCGGCGGATCACTTCGTCGCCGATGAAGGCGCCTTCGCCGATGCGCTGCGGGAGGCGGCACGCGCCGCCGAGCGGGGCTACCTGGTGACGCTGGGCGTCGTCCCGACGCACGCGGCGACCGGGTACGGGTACATCAAGGCGGGTGGGCGGCTCCATCCGGCGGTCCCGACGGCGCTCGTCGAGCGCTTCGTGGAGAAGCCGGACCCGGAGCGCGCGGCCGCGTTCCTCGAGGAGGGTGACCACTACTGGAACGCCGGCATCTTCGTCTGGCGGGTCTATGCCTTTCGCCAGGCGATCGAGGGCTTCCAGCCGGCGCTCTCGTCGGCGCTCGAGCGCATCGAGGCGGTGCACCGCACCCCCGGGTGGATGACCGAGGTGCGCAGCATCCTGGAGGGGGTTCCGGCGATCACGATCGACGTCGGGATCGCCGAGCCGGCGGCGGCCGAGGGGCGCATGGCCGTCGTTCCGCTCGAGGCGGGCTGGTCCGACATCGGGTCCTGGTCGGCTCTGCTCGAAGCGCTCTCGACCGCCAGCGGCGCCGACCTGGTGGCCAGCGGGCATCACCTCGACCGCGGCTCGCACCGGGTCCTCGTGCACGGCGGAGATCGACTGGTGGTGACCGTCGGGCTCGAGGACCTCATCATCGTCGACACCCCCGACGCGCTCCTCGTCTGCCATCGCGACCGGGCCGAGGAGATCAAGCCGGTGCTCGACGAGATCGCCCGCACGGCGGGGGAGCGCTACCTCTGAGCTCGCGGTGGTGGCAGCCACCCCTGGCCGGCCTGCTCGGGCGCGCCATGGCGGGGTACGTGCGGCTCGTGGCGGCCACCTGCCGGGTGCACGGCGACTCGGTCAGCCAAGGGCCGGTCGTCCTCGCCTTCTGGCACGAGTACAACCTGGCGGCCGCCATCGCCTCGCATCGGCTGCGCCGTCACAACTACCACGTCAGCTTCAGCACACGCACCTTCCGCGGCCAGGTGATGAGCACCATGCTCGCCGCGCTCGATGCCGGGTCGGTGCAGCTGCCGGCGGAGGGCCAGCGCGCTGAGGCGGTGCGGCTGTCCCTCGAGCTCGCGCGACTCGGCCGCGAGGGCGCTTCCCCGGTGGTCAGCCCCGACGGGCCGTTCGGTCCGTACCGCCGCGCCAAGCCCGGCGCGCTGATCGTCGCTCGCGATGCCGGCCTTCCGCTCCAGCCGTGGGCGGTCGCCGTCCGGCCGCCCTGGCGGCTGCGGGGCCGGTGGGATCGGCATCTCGTGCCGCTCCCGTTCTGCCGGCTGCGGGTGGAGGAGGCGGAGCCGATCTCCGTTGGGCCGCGCGAGCGGCTGCGTCCGTTGCTCGGCCAACTGCAGGCTGCCCTCGACGACGCCACCGCTCGCGCCGACAGGCGCATGGGCTGACCCTCAGGACGCGCTTCCGCGGCCGTCCGGAATCGCTACCATGGGACGCGGATGCATCGCCCCTCAAGCCGTAGACGAGTGCCCCCTCCGCAGTGACGAAGATCAAGTTCGGAACCGATGGCTGGCGCGCTGCCATCGCCGAGGAGTACACGTTCCACAACGTGCGGCGCTGCGCCCGGGGCGTGGCCGAGCACCTCCAGCAGATCGGGGCCGCCGACCGGGGAGTGGTGGTCTGCCATGACCGCCGCTTCGCCAGCGAGCACTTTGCCCGCGCCTGCATCGAGGTGCTCGCCGCGCACGACATCCGCTCGTTCACGCCGCCGGAGGCGGTTCCGACGCAGGTCGGCAGCTTCTTCACGCGGGAGATGAACGCCGGGGCAGGCATCGTCATCACCGCCAGCCACAACCCGTGGACCGACAACGGATTCAAGGTCAAGGCCGACAGCGGAGGCGCCGCCGCGCCGGAGATGCTGGCCGCCATGGAAGCCACCATGGACACGCACCCGGAGGACGAGATCCCGCCGCGGCGCGACTACGACGATGCGGTCGCCGCCGGCCTGGTCGAGACGTTCGATCCGTACCCGCGCTTCCGCGACCAGCTGGCGAGCATCGTCGACATCGAGAAGATCCGGGCGGCCGAGAAGCGGGTCCTCGTCGAGACGCTCCACGGCTCCGGCTCGGGCTGGATGACGCGTCTGCTCGGCGGTGGCCGGCTCACCGTCAGGGAGCTGCACCCGGAGCGCAACCCGTACTTCGGCGGCGTGAACCCGGAGCCGATCCGCCCCAACGTCGACGAGTGGCTGGAGGAGATCCCGCGCTGGGGCGGCGACATCGGCATCGCCTTCGACGGCGACGCCGACCGGGTCGGCATGGCCACCGAGGAGGGCGTCTTCGTCAACCAGCTCCAGGTGTTCGGGCTGCTCTACTGGTACCTGCTCGAGGTGCGCGGCCAGATCGGTCCGGCGGTCTATACCGTCACGACCACATCGATGGCGAAGAAGCTGGCCGAGATCTACGGGACACGGGCGTACGAGACCGGGGTCGGCTTCAAGTTCGTCGGTCCGAAGATGACCGAGACCGATGCGGTGATCGGCGGCGAGGAGTCGGGCGGCTTCGGCTTCGGGATGCACATCCCCGAGCGAGACGGCATCGCGTCCGGACTCTTCCTGCTGGACCTGTGGCTGACCCGGGGGAAGCGAGCATCCGAGGTGCTCGCCGAGCTCCAGGCTCTCGCCGGGCCGTCGTACTACAACCGGATCGACATCCGCTTCGCCCGCGAGGGGTACGACGCCGTGAAGACCGACACGCTCGCGCGGCTCGCCGACGAGGCCCCGACCGAGCTGGCCGGCCAGGCGGTCTCCGAGCGCTCCGCGCTCGAGACGGGGGACGGTTTCAAGTTCTATCGCGACGACGGCTCGTGGCTGCTGATCCGCTTCAGCGGCACGGAGGCGCTCCTGCGCGTGTACGCCGAGGCACGCTCGCCGGAGGACGTCGACGCCCTGCTCGCCGAGGGGCGGCACATCGCAGCCGCCGGCCGCTGATGGACGCTCGCGACTTCTTCGGCTACAAGAACCCGGACGAGGAGCCCGGCGCACCGGATCCGGCCGACGACGGCGACGACAGCCGGCCGCCGCTGTTCGAGGAGGCCGTGACGCTCGACGATCCGGCCACGTTGAAGCGGATCGATCCGGACGACATGCTCGGGCGCGTGGCGGACCTGCCGCGCCAGCTATCCGAGGCCCGGCGCGTCGCGGCGCCGGTGACGCTCCCCGAGCGTCTTACCGACGTCGACGCGGTGGTCGTCCTGGCGATGGGCGGCTCCGCCATCGGCGCCGAGCTGGTTGCGGCGGCCGCGGGCGACCGCCTCAGGGTTCCGCTCATCGTCCACCGCGACTACGGGCTGCCCGCCGGCGCCGGCGATCGCACGCTGGTCGTGGCGGCCAGCCACTCCGGCGAGACGGCCGAGACCCTGTCCGGCTTCGCGGCCGCGCGGGAGCGCGGCCTGCCGACAGCCGTCATCACGACCGGTGGACGTCTCGCCGCCGGCGCGTCGGAGGCCGGGCTGCCGCTGCTTCAGTACAAGCTCGGCGGGCAGCCGCGCGCGGCCATCGGCTTCGGGGTCGGCCTGGTGCACGAGCTGCTTTCGCGCGCCGGCCTCATCGTTGATCCCGATCCGCTCGGACCGGTCGTCGGCGCCCTCGAGGTGCTCCTCGAGCGGACCGGGCCATCGATCGAGACCGACGCCAACCCCGCCAAGCAGCTGGCCTGGTCGGTGTTCGGGCGGATCCCGGTCATCTACGGGCATGGACCGATGGCCGCGGTGGCACATCGGTGGAAGACCCAGCTGAACGAGAACGCCAAGGCGTGGGCTTCCTGGGAACCGATGCCCGAGGCGAATCACAATGCCATCGAGGGCAGCCTCAACCCCCGGGAGCTGGGCGATGCGCTGTACGTCATCCAGCTGCGCGACCGCAGCGAGCCGGCCGCGATCGGGGAGCGCTACCGGGTCGTCGAGGAGCTGCTCGGAGAACGGGCGACGAACCGGAGCGAGGTGTGGGCGGAGGGGCCGTCGGCGCTCGCGCGGATCCTCACCAGCGTCGCCTACGGCGATCTGTTCAGCGTGTATCTCGCGATCCTCTACCAGACCGACCCCACGCCGGTTACACTGCTCGCGATGCTCAAGGAGCGGCTCGCCAGGGCCACCGGATCCGACCCGACGGGCGCCACGTAGTAGGGCGCCGGGGACGACCGGCGCCATGGAGGTAACGGCGACGTGCATTCGAGCATGATCGGCAAGGTCGAGAAGGCAATGCGCTACGCGCACGAGCCAGACCGGGTGAAGCTTCAGGCCGTGCGGGCCAGCTTCGCCGGCGACAACGGCACCCACACCGTCACCCTCGACGCCGATGCATGGCACTGCGACTGCCACCTCTTCGAATCCGCCGGTGGCTGCAGCCACACCCTGGCGGTGCAGAAGATGCTCGACCCGATGCTCACCGAGGCGGCACGCGAGACTCCGCTCTACGGCCATGCCGAGAAGGCACCGGAGGAGGCCGTTCCGGCCTAGGCTCCACCACGCTGTCGGGGCCCGCCGGTCGAGGATCGCCGGCGGGTTTCGCATGCCGGGCCGGCTCGCGGGACCGATGAGTCACTTCCTCACCCGAGCGGCCGCCCTGGCCGGCTGGCTTGCGCACGCCATGGGTCGCCTATTCGGCTCGATCGTCTGGTTCGCGCCGCGAAGCGTGCCCTGGGCACTCCTCGTCGCCGCCCTGCTGGCGCTCGGTGCATGGCAGTCGGTCGAGGCGGCGAACGCCATCGTCGCGCGGCAGCCACGCCCGCAGCCGGCCGGCCTCGCCGATGTCGTCGACAACCGGGTGACCGGCTGGGTCGGCATCTCGTCGATCGTGCGCGGCCCGTACCTCGACTCGGCCTCGTACGGCGCGCCGGTCCAGCGCTGGTACTACCTGCTGTTCGACCCCCGGGACGCCTCGGTCGCCATGGTGGCGCGGTCGCCCGAGCGTCTCGAGGAGCGCCGGACGCGGACGATCGTCGCACGCGTCGAGTCGGACCCGGCGGCGGTTGCCGCCACGCTGGGGGAGCTCGATGCCGGGCCGCTGCGCGTCGATCCCGAGCGCTACCTCGTCGAGCTGCCCGACGAGCGTCCATCCGCGCTGACCGGAGCTGACGTCGCCACGCCGGCCGGGCGCGGGCTCGACCGGCGTGAGGCCGTGCTGCGCGGCACCTTCGGTGCGGCCCGCGAGACCGTTGATGGCGCCTGGGAGTACCTCGTCGAGGACGGCGGCCGCGCCGTCGTCGTCCGCTCGCCGTATCCGCCGGACGCCTTGCCGGTGGACGTGTGGGGCGTGTCGGCGACGGATCGCCTGCGCGCGGAGCAGGCCGCGGCCGTCCGCGAGCTCCAGCGCGAGCTGGGGAATCGGCGCCTGCCGGACCGCCGGCTGCTGGCCGAGGGCGTCACGCCGCCGATTCCCGAGGCCTCCTACCTGCCGGCCATGCTGCTGGCCGCGCTGGCGGCGATCCTCGTCATCGGCTGGCTGGTTGGCTACCCCGTCTTCCGCCGGCGTTCACTGGAGAGTCCTGTCGCCACGTGGGCGATCGGCCCCGGGGACGAGCTCGGCATCGACCTGACCGGGAGCGATCGGCGCGGGCCGGAGCGCATCGTCGTCGACGGTGCACCGGCCCAGCTGGTGCGGCTGCCGGTCGAGGAGCTCGAGCGCCGGTCCTGGCAGTACGCCCTGCGCGACGCGGCCGGGCTGGCGCCGGCCACCACGGGCCGGCCGGCCGGTTCCAGCGCCCTGGCCGTCCTGTCCGGGGAGGGTCCGATTCTCGTCCGGCTCGACACCGACGTGCCCGGCATGGATGTCGCCGTCGGCGATCTCGTCCACGTCGGGTCCGCGCGTCCCGCCCTGCGGCTGCGCGCGACCGGCATCGACCTCATCGCGGCGTTCTCGTCCGCCGAGGAGCTCGACCGCGCGGTCGCCGCCGTCGCACCGGAGCGCGCGGGGGAGCTGCTGCCCGGGCGGCCCCCGCCGGCGCGTGTGCCGCACCCCGCCGAGGTGGACTCGGACCGACTGCCGGCCCCGGTGCGGACCGCGGCGGTGGCGCTGGCCGTCGTCGGGCTGCTGCTCGTCGTCGGTGGGCTGATCGGGCTGCCGGAGGCTGCCGCCGAAGCCATCGGTCTCTTCCCAAGCCTCGCGCAGCTCTCCGCCGGCGCCGGCATGGTCGCGGTCGGGCGTGGCGTCCTGCTACGGCGCAGCTGGGCCCAGGGCCTGGGCTTCACGGTCGCCTGGGTGGGCGCCGCGATCGCCGCATTCCTCGTCGTCGCCGCGCCGCAGTGCGGCCTCTGGCTCGCACCGAACCTGGCGGCCTGCCGAGCCATCGGGCCGCTCGGCAGCGCCGCGGCCCTGGGGGCGGCGATCGGGCTCGGCTACGCCGCCTTCGCCATCCGCCGGCACGCCTCGGCCTTCGTCCGCTGACGGACGCGCTCTGCTAGGATCGGCTCACCAACCGAAGAGACGCCGACGGGTGCCGTGGCCGCAAGGCCACGGGTGAATGGAGAAGCCGGTGAGATGCCGGCACAGTCCCGCTACTGTATCCGCGCCGCCGTTCCATTGAGGGATGCGAGCACGGGAGTCAGGTCGCCAGCCCGATCGCGATGTCGCTCGCCCTCGCGTGAAAGGGAAGCCATCACCATGACTCCGCACTCCCGTCTCGCCGCCCCGTTCCTCGTCGCCGCGCTGATCTCCGCCTGCGCGGCGGCCCCATCGGCCACGACCTCCGCCCCGGCCAGTCCCTCGACGACCGCCGCGGCCAGCACGACGCCATCGGCCAGCTCGCCGGCGGCCTTCCCGCTCACCCTGACCGATGACGCCGGGCGCCAGGTGACGCTCGAGGCCGAGCCCGCGCAGGTCGTGTCCCTGGCTCCGTCGAACACCGAGATCGTGTGCGCCCTCGACGCCTGCGACCGGCTCGTGGGCGTCACCGACTTCGACGACTACCCCGCAGAGGTGGCCGAGATCGAGAAGGTGGTGACCATGGCCCAGGTGGACGTGGAGGCCGTGGTCGACGCCGAGCCCGACCTGGTCCTGGCGGCCGGGAACGAGCTGACGCCGACCACCGTCATCGACCAGCTCGCCGAGCTTGGGCTTCCCGTGCTCGTCCTCTACCCGGAGTCCCTCGCCGAGGTCACCGCCGACATCGAGCTGGTTGGCGCGGCGCTCGGACGCGCCGAGGCGGCGCGAACCCTGATCGAGGGCATGGAGGCCCGGATCGAGGCGGTCGAGGCGGCGGTGGCAGGGCTCGAAGCCCCCCGCACGTTCTACGAGGTCAGCGTCTTCGAGGGGACCATCTACACCGCCGGCGAGGGCTCCTTCCTCGCCAGCCTGATCGAGACGGCGGGTGGTGACCCGATCACCGGCGATGCCCTCTCGACGGCCATCGAGCTGGAGGAGCTGGTTGCGGCCGACCCGGAACTGATTCTCCTCGGCGATGCGACCTACGACCCGACCATCACCGCGGAGTCGGTCGCGGAGCGCCCCGGCTGGGAGACGATGACCGCGGTCGAGGACGGCCGCGTGGTGGTCATGACCGAGGACGTGGTGATCACGCGACCCGGGCCGCGGATCGTCGACGGGCTGGAGGCGCTGGCCCGCGCCATTCATCCCGAGGCCCTGGCGGACTGACGCGATGCGCGCCGACGTCGCTCCACGACCGATCGTCCGCGGGCCGGCCTTCGGTCGCGCCGCGCTGGTGATGGGCGGTGGCGGCGCGCTCCTGCTCGCTGCCCTGGTGGCCGGCATCGGGCTCGGCAGCGTGGCGATCAGCCCGGACGACGTGCTCAGCGTGCTCGCGCATCGTCTGCTCGGGATCGGTGCCAGCTCGGGCGTGACCGATAGCGTCGAGACGATCGTCATCGAGCTGCGCCTGCCGCGAGTGCTGGGCGCCATGGTGGTGGGCGCCGGGCTGGCCTCGGCGGGCACGGTCTTCCAGGCGATCCTGCGCAACCCGATGGCCGATCCGTACATCATCGGGACGGCCGCCGGCGCATCGCTGGGGGCCACGGTCGGCATCGTGCTGCCGCTGATCCTGCCCGTCCTGGCGATCGGCGCCGGCAGCGCCTGGCTCGGCCTCGGCGTGGTGCAGCTGCTCGCCTTCGCCGGCGGCATCGG
>DASVEH010000367.1:0-4454 GCA_036380655.1 Candidatus Limnocylindria bacterium
CGAGATCATCGTGCGCCAGATGCTGCGCAAGGTGACCGTCGACAACGCCGGCGACACCGAGCTGCTCCCGTCGGAGCTGATCGACCGCTTCGAGTTCGAGGAGACGAACAACCGGATCCTCGCCGAGGGCGGGGAGCCGGCAACCGCGCAGACGGTGCTGCTGGGCGTCACCAAGGCGTCGCTCAACACCTCCTCGTTCCTGGCGGCCGCCTCCTTCCAGGAGACGACCCGCGTGCTCACCGAGGCGGCGATCAACGGCGCCAAGGACCACCTCATCGGCCTCAAGGAGAACGTGATCATCGGCAAGCTGATCCCCGCCGGGACCGGCGCCGAGGCGCGACGCCTGCAGGCCGAGCGTGCCGCGCAGCTCTCGCCGGCCGAGGAGGAGCAGCAGCGCGAGGAGGCCGCCGCACGCGCCTTCCTGTCCGGTGATCCGGACGCGGACGGCGACGGAGACGTCGAGCCCGACGAGGCCGAGGCGGCCGCCGAAGAGGCGGGGGAGACCGTCACCGAGCTCATGGGCGCCGGCGACAATCCCGAGATGGAGGCCGCTGTCGAAGAGGCCGTCTTCGACGAGCTGACCGAGGAAGAGAAGGAGAAGGAGGCCGCGGCCAAGAAGTAGGTCGCGTCCTCCCGACCGATGCGAAGGGCGGCCCGCCGGGGCCGCCCTTCGACGTTCGCGAGCAGCGGCAGATTCTGCCGCGGTCGCCGAGCGCCACGCGGGGTCATCGGTTTGACACTCACGAGGGGTGTTCCGTATACTCCGTCGTCGGTGTCCCGCGTGCGGGACGCCTTCGTGTGTGGCCCCGT
Organism: Candidatus Limnocylindria bacterium; assembly: GCA_036380655.1. Lineage (GTDB taxonomy): Bacteria > Chloroflexota > Limnocylindria > QHBO01 > QHBO01 > JACDBZ01. The sequence goes on from DASVEH010000367.1 coordinate 811, forward strand.
TGTCAGCCCTCCATCGTGAACCGGGGCAGCCCAAGATCGGCCGTTCCCGCGGGTTTCGCGGGGTTCGCCGTGGGCCCCAACGGACACTCGGATCGCAGACATGTCATCAACGCGAGTACGAACGCGAGGTTCTCGTTGCCAACCATCAGCCAGCTGGTCCGCAAGGGTCGAAAGCCGGCCATCAAGAAGGTCAAGGCCCCGGCGTTGCGCCGGACGCTGAACACCCTCAAGCAGACCACGTCTGAGGGACGCGGCGCGCCGCAGCGACGCGGCGTTTGCCTGCAGGTCATGACGCGCACCCCGAAGAAGCCGAACTCGGCCCTCCGGAAGGTGGCGCGCGTGCGGCTGACCAACGGGATGGAGGTCACCGCCTACATTCCCGGCATCGGCCACAACCTCCAGGAGCACTCGATGGTCCTGGTGCGTGGGGGCCGCGTGAAGGACCTCCCGGCGGTGAAGTACCACATCGTCCGCGGCACTCTCGACGCCGCTGGCGTGCGCGACCGCAAGCAGAGTCGCAGCAAGTACGGCGCGAAGGCGCCCGGGAAGGCCTAGCAATGCCCCGACGCCCCACGATCGCGCGCAAGACGAAGTACGAAGAGCAGCTCACCGGCACGGCTCTGACGCTCGATCAGTTCACGAACAAGCTCATGTACGGCGGCAAGCGTCACCTTGCGCACCGCATCCTCGAGGGCGCCCTGGCGCGCTGCGAGAGCCAGGCGGGGCGCGCCGGCGTCGAGGTCCTCGAGCAGGCTCTCCGCAACGCGATGCCGCTCATCGAGGTCAAGCCCAAGCGCGTCGGTGGCTCCACCTACCAGATCCCGGTCGAGGTGCGCGCCGATCGGCGTGTGAGCCTCGGGATGCGCTGGCTGATCGAATCGGCCCGCAAGCGCAACGGCAAGAGCATGTCCGACAAGCTCGCCGCGGAGCTGATGGATGCCAGCAATGGCATCGGCTCGGCGGTCAAGCGCCGCGAGGACACGCACCGCATGGCCGAGGCCAACAAGGCCTTCAGCCATTTCAAGTGGTAGACCGATGACCATCCAGACCGCAGGGCGGTCCACCGCAACCGGCGCCACGTCGCTGGATCGCACCCGGAACATCGGGATCATCGCGCACATCGACGCCGGCAAGACCACGGTGACCGAGCGGATCCTCTTCTACACGAAGAAGATCTACAAGCTCGGCGAGGTCCACGAGGGCGCCGCGACGATGGACTGGATGGAGCAGGAGCAGGAGCGCGGGATCACGATCACCGCGGCGGCCACGACCTGCTTCTGGAACGACCATCGCATCAACCTGATCGACACGCCCGGACACGTGGACTTTACGGTGGAGGTCGAGCGCAGCCTGCGCGTGCTCGATGGAGCGGTGGTCGTCTTCGACGGCGTGGCCGGCGTCGAGCCGCAGTCCGAGACGGTCTGGCGCCAGGCCGACAAGTACCACGTCCCGCGCTTCTGCTTCGTCAACAAGCTCGATCGCACGGGCGCCGATTTCTGGCGCGTGGTCGACATGATCAAGGACCGCCTCGGCGTCAACGCCGTCCCGCTCCAGATCCCGATCGGCGCCGAGGACGGCTTCCGCGGCGTGGTCGACCTCATCAACATGAAGGCGATCACGTACGGCAACGACCTCGGCGACCAGATCGACGTCGGCGATATCCCGGCCGATGTCCAGGCCCAGGCCGACGAGTGGCGCGAGAAGATGATCGAGGCGCTGGCCGACATCGACGACGACATCGCCCACAAGTTCCTCGAGGGCGAGGAGCTCGGCGCGGATCAGCTGCGAGCCGCCATCCGCACGGGCACGCTGGCCTACCAGATGGTCCCTGTCCTCACCGGATCGGCGCTCAAGAACAAGGGCGTGCAGCCGATGCTCGACGCCGTCATCGACTTCCTGCCCAGCCCGCTCGACGTCCCGCCGGTCACCGGCACCGAGCCGAAGTCCGGCGAGCAGGTTCTGCGCGAGACCGATGCCAGCCAGCCGTTCGCGGCCCTCGCCTTCAAGATCGCGGCCGACCCGTTCGTCGGCAAGCTCGCCTTCTTCCGTGTCTACTCCGGCACGCTGAAGACCGGCTCGTACGTGTACAACAGCACGAAGGGCGAGAAGGAGCGGGTGGGACGCATCCTCCAGATGCACGCCAACCATCGCGAGGAGATCGACTCGGTCAGCGCCGGCGACATCGCTGCCGCCGTGGGCCTCAAGAACACGACGACGGGCGACACGCTCTCCGCCGAGGACAAGCAGATCGTCCTGGAGTCGATCATCTTCCCCGAGCCGGTCATCGAGCTCGCCGTCGAGCCCAAGACGAAGGCCGACCAGGACAAGATGGCGATCGCCCTCGCGCGCCTCGCCGAGGAGGATCCGACGTTCCGGGTCCACACCGACGTGGAGTCGAGCCAGACCCGTATCGCAGGCATGGGCGAGCTGCACCTCGAGGTGCTCGTCGACCGCATGCTGCGCGAGTTCAAGGTGCAGGCCAACGTCGGCCGGCCGCAGGTCAGCTACCGCGAGGCGATCCGCAACCCGGCGAAGGGCGAGGGCCGCTTCGTGCGCCAGACCGGTGGCAAAGGCCAGTACGGCCATGCCGTGCTGACGCTCGAGCCGCTCGAGCGCGGAGCCGGGTTCGAATGGGAGTCGAAGATCGTCGGCGGCACCGTGCCGCGCGAGTTCTGGCGGGCCATCGAGGCGGGCGTCACCGAGGCGCTCGCGGGTGGCGTGGTTGCCGGCTTCCCGGTGATCGACGTCAAGGCGACCCTCATCGACGGGTCGTACCACGAGGTCGACTCATCGGAGATGGCGATGAAGATCGCCGGCAGCATGGCCGCCAAGGCGGGCGTCGCCAAGGCGAACCCGGTCATCCTCGAGCCGGTCATGAAGGTCGAGGTCACGACGCCCGAGGAGTTCATGGGCGACGTCATCGGCAATCTCAACAGCAAGCGCGGACAGATCGACGGGATCGACGAGCGCGGCACGAGCCGCATGATCCAGTCGCACGTCCCCCTGGCCGAGATGTTCGGCTATGCCACCGAGCTGCGCAGCATGACCCAGGGTCGTGCCACCTACTCGATGGAGTTCAGCCGCTACGCGGAAGTTCCCACCAACCTCGCGAACGAGCTCATCGCGAAGTCGAAGAGCTAACAGAGAACGAAGGAGCGACGAAGGACCACCCATGGCCAAGCAGAAGTTCGACCGCAGCAAGCCGCACGTCAACGTCGGCACGATCGGTCACGTCGACCACGGCAAGACGACGCTGACCGCAGCGATCACGAAGTTCCTGTCGCTGTCCGGCGGCGCTGACTTCCGCGCCTTCGACCAGATCGACAACGCTCCCGAGGAGCGGCAGCGCGGCATCACGATCGCGATCAGCCACGTCGAGTACCAGACCGCGAATCGCCACTACGCGCACGTGGACTGCCCGGGCCACGCGGACTACATCAAGAACATGATCACCGGCGCCGCCCAGATGGACGGCGCGATCCTGGTCGTGTCGGCCGCAGACGGCCCGATGCCGCAGACCCGCGAGCACATCCTCCTGGCGCGCCAGGTGGAGGTGCCGAGCCTGGTCGTGTACCTGAACAAGGTCGACATGGTCGATGACGAGATGCTCGTCGACCTCGTCGAGATGGAGGTGCGCGAGCTCC
>DASVEH010000368.1:0-4040 GCA_036380655.1 Candidatus Limnocylindria bacterium
CCGCCGGCGTTGCTCACCAGGATGTCGACCGGGCCGAAGGCCGAGGCGGCATCGGCGACGATCGCGGCCGCCTCCCGGCTGGTGGCGTCGGCCACGACATGCTCGACCCGCACCCCGTACGCGGTCCGCAGATCGGCGGCCGTGGCGGCCAGCGCATCGGCCCGGCGTGACCAGAGCAGGAGGTTGCAGCCCTCCACCGCCAGGGCCTCGGCCGATGCGCGACCGAGCCCCGAGGTGGCGCCGCCCACGACGGCGGTGCGGCCGCGCAGTCCGAAGTCCATGCCGCCTAGGATCGCACGGAGGCGGGCTACTCGTGCTGCAGCTCGAGAGGCCGCAGGACGCCGAGCGACTCGGCCACGACGACTGCGTCGTCGCCGGCCTGGAGGCGGAAGTCGGCCGGCGGGTTCGTCATCGAACGGCCGTCGCGGGTCACCGCCAGCAGGGTGGCGCGGTGGTCGCCCCGCAGCTTCGTCGACAGCTCGTCGATCGAGAGCCCGACGTAGTCGTCTGGCAGCACGACCCGGTAGAGCTCGGACCCGGCGCCGCCCGACACGATGTCGGTGACGAGCTCGGAGAGCCCCGGATAGAGCGCGGAGCGAGCCAGCAGGCGCGAGGCGAGGCGGGAGGTGACCAGGATCTCGTCCGCGTTGGCGCGGTGGAAGTGGTCGACGTGGGCTGGGTTGTTGGCCTCGACCACGGTCCGCACCTCCGGCGCGATCGCCTCGATCGCCATGACCGCCAGGATCGACCGCATGTCGGCCTCGTTGGACCGATCCGACGGAAAGACGATGGCCGAGCTGGCCTCCCGGATGCCGGTTCGCTCGAGGTCCTCCGTGCTGGTGATGTCACCGCGCACGAAGTACACGCCCTCGCCCGCCGGGTTGCGCTCGCTGTCGTGCAGCACGACGACCTTCGTCGTGAACTCGTCGCCCTTCAGCTCCTCGATGAGGTCGCGGGCGGTCGTGTTCCAGCCGCAGACGACGATGTGGTCGCGGTAGCCCGCGGCGCCCATGCCCTGGCCCTCCTTGAGCAGGATGTCGATGAAGAAGCCGACCACCGCGCCGGTCATGGCGGCCACGATGGCGACGCCGAAGAACGCGAGCACCCAGCCGATGATGAAGCCGCCCGGCGAGCTCACGTAGCTTGCGTCGCCGGAGCCGATGACGGTCGTGATCGCCCAGTAGAACGAGCTGCCGAAGCCGGCGAAGCTGCGCTTCTCGTCCTCGAGCAGGGTGATGACCACGGCCGCGACCACCACGAAGCCCACCACGGCGCTCAGGAGCGAGGTGAAGAAATGGCGATCCATCTCGCCGCCGATGCGACGGGCATGGAAGCCGATGCGCCGCATGAGCGGCCCGGCAAAGATCGCCTGCACTGGCCTTGTCAGCACCGGTCCCTCCGTGGGCAGCTCGTCCGGCGCTGGGGCGCGCTCGGCGACCGCATTCTTGCACCCGTCCGCCGTACCTGAGAAGCGACATTTGACGGATGCGCGCCGCGGCCCGCGGAGTGGCGTCTCAGCGGAGCGGAGCGCTCAGCTGACCCTCCACCAGCGGCTCGCCGACGACACCGGCGAGCTGCTCACCGATCGCCCACCAGTCGAAGTCGGCGGTCACGCTCGAGGCCGGCACGCTGACGCATCGGTCCGGCGCCAGGTAGATCGGGAGGATGCGGTCGAGGATGCCCTCGATCTCGTCGCGGAAGGCATCGTTCGTCGAGCGCACGCCGTCGGCGAGCAGCCCGACGTCGGGCAGGAGCCGCACGGAGAGATCGTACGAGCCGGCCCATCGGCGGATGAGCGGCTCGACGCCGAATGGATCCTCGCCGCCGGTCACGCGCAGGTAGTACCCGAAGTTGTCGACCACCGAGCGGTCCGTGACGAGCACGTCGGCCCGCGAGGCGAGCTCGAGCTCCTGCTGCACCTGGGCCATCAGCACCCACAGCTGAGCCTCCGCGGTTGCACCCTCGTTCAGCCCGAGCGGGTTGAAGCGCACGACCTCGCGCCCGACCTCCACCGACCGGCCGGCGCGCCCGATCGTCGACGCGAACGCATGGGCGGCGTTCGACTTGCGGACCGAGTGCGACCCGATGAAGGCGATCTTGGCGTGCCGGTTCCAGGGCATGTCCGAAGCCTACAGGCAGGCGCCGGTGTCGACGGCGGCGGTCGAGCCGATGGATGGGCCGAGGCGCTCGAGCGCCTGGTCGGCGCCGATGGCATAGCCGACGTCCGCCGCAACCCGCGACGCGCCGAAGACCACGCCACCCACCACGCCGGGGGCGACCACCAGCGGCCCGCCGCTGTTGCCCCTCCGGATCTCGGCAGTCATCTCCACGACGCTGTGCTCGACCAGCCCCTCGCCGTAGATGTTCGGACCGCCGGCCCGGTACGCGGCGGACACGGCCGCCGGCGTGATCGTCAGGTCGCCGCCGCCGGGGTAGCCGAGCGCCACTCCCGTTGCGCCTCGCGCAGGCGCTGCATCGCTCAGGCGAAGAGCCGGTGCGTTGGCGCCAGGCACGCTGAGCAGAGCCAGGTCGGCGTCAGGGTCGAAGGCGACCACGGTCGCCGCGTGCACCGAGCCGCCGACGGTCACCGTCGTCTGATCGCCGCCGGCCACCACGTGGGCGTTGGTGACGACGTCGGTCGCAGAGACGAAGAAGCCGCTGCCGACTGACTGCCCCGCGCCGCAGCCCGTGCTGGCGATGCGCGCCGTGCTGGCGAGCGCGGACTCGGCCAGGGCGCGAGCTTCCGCATCGGCGGGAAGGTCGACGGGTGCGGCCGGCGTCGGCTCGAAGCCGGCGAAGAGCGGCGGCAGGTCGGTGGTGCCCAGCAGTGCGATCAGGCGCCCCGCAACGATGGTCGGCGCCGGCAGTCGCTCGGCCACCATGCGCAGGGTCATGGAGTCCCGCGCGATGGCGCCCAGGGTCGGCGCCATGCCCGCCGCCAGCATGCCGGCGACGAGCCACACGAGGAGCACGACGTGCGCGACCCCCACGAACGCTCCGCCCACCGCGTCGAACGGCCGGAGCGCGCTCCGTCTCAGGCTGAAGCTCATCGACGCGCCGATGCCGGCCCCGCTCGCCTCGCCGAGGACGACGAAGGCACCGAGGCCAAGGAGCGTGGCGATGGCGCGCACCGGCTGCTCGATCGACGCCAGCTGGTCGCGGAAGAGCGATGCCAGCAGGAGCGCCATGCCGAAGCCGATCGCCGCGCCGACGAGGCCGAGGACCGGCCCGAGAAATCCGGCGCGCGCTCCCGAGACGAGACCGAGGAGCAGGAGGAGCAGGACGCCCGCGTCGAAGAGATTCATCGGCCGCCCAGCCTAACGCGCCAGGGTCGTTCAGCGCGATCGACGACGAAAAGCGAGCAGGGAGAGCCCGACGACGAGGCAGGCGGCCAGGATGGCCGCGAGGACGGGAGGTCCGCCGGCGTCCGCGGGCGCGATCGTCGCGGCGCCGGGCGGCCGCAGATCGAGAAGGTCCTCGTCCCAGTGCGTCGAGGCGGTGCAGATGTTGTCGCGCAGGACGCCACCGTCCACGTAGGGCACGACGAGGTAGGTCGCGCCCTTCGTCCAGGTCCGGTCGTCCTCGCTGACCATCCCGTCGTCCGAGAGACCGCGGACGGTGACCGTCGGTCCGACGTCTCCCGACCAGACCTCCCGCACGGCGAAGGTCGCCGCGGAGCCGTCCAGGTCGGCGACGTCACCGACGAAGACGATGCGTTTCGCGGCGATCGCCTCGTCGACCGTTCCGGACAGGTCGCAGTCGGCTGCCACGGGCACCGGCGCGACCAGCGCGCCGAGCGCGAGAACGGCTGGGACGAGGTGTCGGATCGTCATCGGCTCCGTGTACAGTATCGGCTTCCATCCAGACGTCAGAACGAGCCGATAGGTTCGTGGAGGGTCGAACTTCATGGCGCGAACCGTCCGCGCGGCGCTGCTCCAGGCGGAGTGGACCGGCGACAAGGAAACGATGATCGAGAAGCACGAGAAGTACGCGCGCGAGGCTGCTGCCCAGGGCGCGAAGGTCATGTGCTTCCAGGAGCT
>DASVEH010000369.1:0-4202 GCA_036380655.1 Candidatus Limnocylindria bacterium
AAGAAGGGGGATACGGTCGTCTCGGCCGACGAGGCGCCACGCTCCGACACGACCCTCGAGGCGCTGGCTCGCCTCAACCCTGCCTTCCAGCCCGACGGCGGATCGGTCACCGCCGGCAACGCGCCGGGCATCACCGATGGCGCCGCGGCGCTCGTCATCGCCTCCGAGGACGCACTCGATGGCGCCGAGCCGATGGCCCGCATCACCGGCTACGCCCAGGCCGACGTCGCCCCCGAGTGGCTTTTCGAGGCGCCGATCCACGGCGTGGGCCGGCTGATCGAGAAGGTCGGCGGCTCGGTCGACGACTTCGACCTCATCGAGATCAACGAGGCATTCGCGGCCCAGGTCCTGGCGGACGGCAACGAGCTCGGGTTCGACTGGGACCGCGTCAACGTCAACGGCGGGGCGATCGCGCTCGGCCATCCGATCGGGGCATCCGGGGCCCGCGTTCTGACCACGCTCCTGCACGAGCTTCGCCGCCGTGGCGGCGGGAAGGGCCTCGCCACGCTCTGCCTCGGCGGCGGGGGAGCGGTGGCCATGGCGATCGAGACCGTCTGACCCCGGCTACGGTGCCCGACGCCGTCTTCGACGACCCGCGACTCGCGGCGATCTACGACGCCCTTGACCCGGACCGGTCGGATCTCGACGCGTACGTCGCCTTGGTCGAGGAGCTCGGCGCCCGCTCGGTGCTCGATCTCGGCTGCGGCACGGGCGTCTTCGCGTTGCTGCTGGCCGAGCGCGGCCTGGAGGTCATCGGGGTGGACCCGGCGGGCGCGTCGCTCGACGTGGCGCGCGCCAAGCCCGGTGCCGAGCACGTGACCTGGATCCACGGGGACGCATCGGCCATCCCGCCATCGGTCGAGGTTGACGCGGTCACGATGACGGCCAACGTGGCCCAGGTCTTCCTGACCGATGCCGACTGGCTCTCCATGCTCGGCGCCGTCCACGGCGCCCTCCGTCCGGGTGGCCACCTGATCTTCGAGTCGCGCGATCCCGCACGTCGAGCCTGGGAGGAGTGGACGGAGGAGCGGACGCGCACGACGACCGACATTCCGGGTGTCGGCCGTGTGACCGAGTGGGTCCAGGTGACCGATGTTGCGGACGATGGCGGGCTCGTCGCCTTCGAATCGCCGAATCTCTTCGAAGCCGATGGGACGGTCATCACGTCGCGGTCCACTCTGCGCTTCCGCTCGCGCGAGGCGATCGAGGGGTCGCTGCGCGCCTCCGGGTTCGAGGTGCTCGAGGTCCGGGACGCCCCGGACCGGCCGGGCCGCGAGCTCGTCTTCGTTTCCCGCGCGCTCGCTGCGTCGGCCGCCTCAGCCGGCTAGGTCGGCGAGGACCCCCTCGAGGGTTGTCACGACGGACGCAGCCTCCTCGCGGGTGATGCACAGCGGTGGGCGCACCTTCAGGACGTTGCCGTGGCGCCCGCTCGTGCCGATGAGCACGCCGCGCTCGGCCATCTCGTCCTTCACGCGACCGGCGAGGTTGCCGTTCGGCTCGCGGGTGGCCGGGTCACGGACCATCTCCACGCCGGTCATGAGGCCGCGCCCGCGCACGTCGCCGATGACCGGGTGCCGCGCCGCGAGGGCCTGCAGCTCGTCGCGGAGCCAGTCACCGACGCCGGCGGCGTTCGCGATCAGCTTCTCCTCGTCGAGCACGTCGAGGACGGCGAGCGCCGCGGCGCAGGCGACCGGGTTGCCGCCGAAGGTGCTGAAGAAGGTCGTCTCGGCGCCGAAGCGGTCGACGATGTCGGATCGGGTGATGACCGCGGCGACCGGGTGGCCGTTGCCCATCGGCTTCCCGAGGGTCACGATGTCGGGCACGAGCCCCCACCTGGTGTGGCCCCACAGGCCGTCACCGCACCGGCCGTGGCCGGACTGCACCTCGTCGGCGACGTAGAGGGCGCCGGCGTCGCGAACCGATCCGATGATCGCGGCGACCACCGAGGGATCCGGCACGAAGATGCCGTCGGCGGTGAAAGTCGAATCGAGGAAGAGCGCCGCGGGTCGCCGGTCGCGCTCCGCGAGGCGGGCGATTGCGCCGACGACCTGCTCTCGGGCGACCGAGGCGGGATCGGGGTCATCCGCGTACGGGCCGCGATAGGTGTTCGGTGCGGCGTAGGTCTCGACCCCGGGCGGCCCTTCGCCGCGTGGCCATTCCGAAGGCGAGAAGTCGGCGATCGCGGCCGTGACGCCGTGGTAGGCCCAGTCGGTGACCACTCCCGCATCGGCTCCGGTGATGGTCGTGGCAAGTCGCCAAGCGAGGTCGTTCGCCTCCGATCCGGAGTTGACGAACATGGCCGTGTCGAGCTCGGCCGGCAGCGTCGCGACCAGCCGCTCGGCCAGGGAGACGACGTTCTCGTGGAGGTAGCGCGTGTTCGTGTTGAGGGCCGCGGCCTGGCGGGCGATCGCCTCGACCACCCGCGGATGGCCGTGGCCGACGACCGGGACGTTGTTGTAGGCGTCGAGGTAGCGGCGCCCGTCGGCGTCGAACAGCCACGCGCCCTCCCCGCGAACGAGGTGCAGCGGGCGGCGGTAGCTGAGGCTCTCGAGCGCGCTGCCGAGCACGCGCCTCCGGCGGGCGAGCAGGTCCGCGCCGCTCATGGCTGCGGCCCCCGCGCCAGGACGGCGAGCCGCCGGCCGGCCTCGTCGAAGCCGATCGCCTCCATCTGCTCGAGCAGCTCCCAGGCCGGCTCGGACCAGCCGTGGATGTAGGCGTTGTCGGGGTACTGCGCCGTCCGAACGACCGAGATGAGAATGGTCTGCGCCATCCGCCCGGCCAGGAGGTCACCGAGCAGCGCCGCCTCCGGCCCCTCGAGCGCCTGGACCGCCGCGTAGCCGGCCAGGAAGTGCGCGGCCACGTCGAGGATGTCCTCGCGCTGCCGGACGAGTGACTGGAGGGTGGCCGGGATGTCGAGCACCCGCGCGGTGTGCGCCATGTCGCCGAAGTCGATGATCCCGGTGACGCCCCCGGAGGGGCCGAGGAGGAGGTTGTCGAGCGTGACGTCGTTATGGATGACCTGGGTGCGGAGCGCCGGCCAGGCGGGCAGGACGTTCGCGTTGAACCGGTCGATGACGCGGTCGAGCAGATCGCGGCGCGCGCCGGGCTCGATGAGGTCTGCATGCCCGAACAGCGCGGGCAGGTGCTGCTGGTCCCACGAGATCGCGCGCCCGGCGGCCGGGTGACGAAACTCCCGCAGCGCAGCGCCGATGCGGGCCACGACCGAGCCGATCTCGTGCAGCTCCGCCGGCGTCAGCGCCCGGGGATCGGCGGTACGGCCCGGCAGGAGGGGGAGCAGCCGGACGAGGTGGGTCGCTCCGCCGATCGAGGCGGTGCCGATCGGATCCCCGCTCAGCGCGGGCCGAGCGATCGGTACCGGCAGCTCCGGGTCAACGGCCGCGATGTGCTCGATCGCGGCCACCTCCATCTCGACCACGCCGCGATCCTCTGCCGCGTTGGACACCTTGAGGACCCATGCCTCGCCGTGCGCATCGGTCAGTCGGAAGTTCTGGTCGCGCTCGCTGACCAGGGGGCGGGCCGTGGCCTCGACGCCGAACGTCGCTCGCGCCAGGGCCTCGGCCTGCGCGAGGGTCAGGGCGGGCGGCGCGGTTGCGAGGACGTCGGCGGTCGCCATCGGCGGATGCTACCCGCCGGAGCTGCCGCCCGTTCGGGCGCCTCCGACGCCTCGGCCGCCGAGCATCGTGCGCTAGAATCGGCAACCGTCAGCCGCGATCCGGCCAGCTTCCGCCTTTCGGACCTGCGTGGCGCGTAGAGGCGCCGGAGCCCGCGATGCAAACAGGAGGCACCCAGCGCACCTGATGGCCAGCACCAACCCGGTGGCGGAGGCCCCGAACATCTGGGCCGTCGCCCAGTCCCAGTTCGACCATGCCGCCGATCAGCTCGATCTCGACGACGGCATGCGCCGCGTGCTCCGTGTCCCTCAGCGGGAGCTCACCGTCAACTTCCCGGTCACCATGGACGACGGCAGCGTGCAGGTCTTCACCGGGCACCGCGTGCAGCACAACGTCAGCCGCGGGCCGGGCAAGGGCGGCATCCGCTATCACCAGGACGTGACCCTCGACGAGGTCCGCGCGCTGGCGATGTGGATGAGCTGGAAGTGCGCCTGCGTCAACATCCCGTACGGGGGCGCCAAGGGCGGGGTCATCGTCGACCCGAAGAAGCTGAGCATCCGGGAAGTGGAA
>DASVEH010000370.1:0-2123 GCA_036380655.1 Candidatus Limnocylindria bacterium
CTCACCTACCTTCGCGGCGCCTGACCCGCCTCCGCAGTAGAGCCGCAGTCGCCCGTCGTACCTGCGACTCGTGCAGCCGGGTCGGGCGCCGGCATCGGCGCGTGATAGCGTCTGGCTCGGAATGGGCAAGACGACTGACGAATCACGCGAGGGCGTTCCGCTGACGAACCTCGACCAGGCCCTCTTCGACGGAGCCGGCGCCACGAAGCGGGACCTGGTGGACTACCTGGACGCTGTCCGCGAGCGCATCCTCCCCGTGCTCGAGGACCGGCCGCTGTCGGTGATCCGGGTCCATCGGGGCCAGGAAGCCTTCATGCAGAAGAACGTGCCGAAGTACACGCCGGACTGGGTGCGCACGGTGCGGTGGTGGGCCGAGTCGTCGAAGCGGGATGTCTCGTACGCGTTGTGCAACGACCGCCGGACGCTGCTGTGGTTCGCCAACCAGCGCGCGATCGAGTATCACCCCGCCCTGGTGCGCGTCGATCGGCCGGATCGCATCACCCACCTGGTGCTCGACCTCGACCCTCCCGAGGCCGATGCATTCGCCATGGCGGTTCGGGCCGCGCAGGCAGTCCGCCAGGCGCTGTCCGATGTCGGCCTCACCGGCGCCGTGAAGACCAGCGGCGCCAAGGGACTGCACGTGTTCGTCCCGATCGACGCCGAGTCATCGTTCGAGGACTCGGCCGCCGCGACCCGGGCCATCGCAGCACGAGCCGAGCGACTCGACCCGGAGATCGCGACGACCGCGTTCGTCAAGGCGGAACGGGGCGGCAAGGTCTTCGTCGACTCGACGAGGGTCGGCGGCGCCACCGTGATCGCGGCGTACAGCCCGCGCGTCCGGCCGGGTGTCCCCGTCTCGTTCCCCGTCGCCTGGGACGATCTCGACGACATCACCCCAGCCGACTTCACCGTCCACACGGCGCTCCGGCTGCTCCGTGACCGCGACCCGTGGCTCGAGCACATGCCCCACCCGCAGCCGCTGCCGCCCGATCTCGTCGAGGAGGGCCACGCCATCCCCGTCGCGCGGGTCCAGGCCATGCACGAGGGCAAGCGCCGCGCCCGCGCGGCTCGCGAGGAGACCGGAACCTAGTTCGTCAGCTGGCGAGCGACCGGACGGCGTGCCCGACGGCGCAGATGATGTCGGCGGCGTACGAAGCGTCGACGACGGCATCGGCATTGCGGTGGTAGTTCGGGTTCGGATCGGCCATCGGCTCCGACGTCAGGTTGCCGAAGAAGTCCTCCGTCACGACCACGGCCGGGTAGCCCTGCTGATGGAATGCCGCGTGATCGGAGCGGTTGATGGCACCGTCGGACACGAGCCGATCCGGGCCGCCATACGGACTGGTCCCCTGGTAGACCTGGGCAGGAGGGAGCGAGCCGAGACAGGCCGCCCAGGACGCCACGGTGTTCGCGATCGGGACGCTCGCGTTGCGCACGGCCGGATCGGTGTATCCGGCGTGCACCTCGAAGATGCGGTTCGCGTCGCTGTTGTAGCCGAGCATGTCCATGCAGACGACAGCCTTGATCGGCGCGCCGTGCGCTTTCAGCGCCGATGCGTAGGCCTTGCTGCCGATGAGCCCCTGCTCCTCGCCGTTGAAGAAGCAGAAGCGCACGGTGTGCCGCAGCTGACCGCGCATGGCCCACATCCAGCGCGCCAGCGCCAGCGTGCCCGCAACCCCGGAACCGTCGTCGTCGGCGCCCCGTGCAGGTGACGTGGCCCCGACGTAGCCCGCGTCGTTGCCACCGGTCGAGTCGAGGTGGCATCCGACGATGACGAGATCGGCGGGCACGGTGGCGCGCAGGCAGAGCCGCCACCAGGGCCACCAGGCCCCCAGGCCGAGGCGCCGTTCGAGCTTGTGACGGAACAGCCACGCAGGCATCTCATTCATCAGCTCGTCATGCGCGAGCTGCTCGACCACCTTGCCGCGGGGGCCCTCCAGGCGGTGGACCGCGCGCAGCCACGGATCGGGAGGGTCCGGTCGAGGCCAGCGCACGAGGATGCGGGCAAGCCGCCCGAGGACGTCGGGGCGGATCTGCCAGGCCCCGGCCGCCGGAAGGTCTGCGATGACGTTGTACCGGGTCTGGCCGTACCAGGAAAACGGCTCGCGCCACGCGCAGTAGCC
>DASVEH010000371.1:0-2749 GCA_036380655.1 Candidatus Limnocylindria bacterium
GCTCAGGGCGGGCCTCAGCGGTCCGACCGCTACGACCTCGGCATGATTGGGCCGGAGATCGGTCAGCTGGCGGCTTTCGCCGGTCGAGAGATCGAGCAGGTGGATCTGCGGATCGTCACCCGCCACATAGGCAACGAGACCCTCGAGCGCCGCCGGCGCGGCGCGCGTGGTCGCCGAGGCAGCCGCCGAGCCAGGAGCGGTCGACGAGGGACCAGCCGAAGGATCGGGCGGGCTCCACTCGCCGGCGACTCCGCTGGCGCCGGGCGTCGGGCCAGCGCAGGCCGTGAGGGCGCCAGCGAGCGCGATGGCGACGATCTTCACGGCGCAGAGACGCTCTGGCAGTCGAGTTGTTGCAGGCGGTCCGGATCAGCGGCCGTCGGCGACGGCGCGCATGACCTTCGCGGCCGAGCGGCAGGCCTCGGCGTCGACGTCCAGGTGGGTGACCGCACGCACTAACCGCGGCCCGAACGGGTTGAGCAGCACGCGGCGCTCCCGGCAACGCTCGACGAAGGTGGCCGCGTCGGGCACGCCCTTCCGGTCCACGAGGCGGAAGATGACGATGTTCGTCTGGACCGTGGCGAGGTCGATCTCGATGTCGTCGCCTCGCAGCAGCTCGTCCGCGAGGAGGCGTGCGTTGGCGTGGTCATCGGCGAGCCGCTCGACGTTGTGCGAGAGCGCGTGGGATCCGGCGGCGGCGAGGATGCCGGATTGGCGCATCGCGCCGCCCGCCATCCGGCGGTAGCGGTGTGCCTGGCCGATGACGTCGCGTGATCCGGCCAGCATCGAGCCGGCCGGGGCACCGAGCCCCTTGCTGAGCGACATTCCGACGAGGTCGAAGCCGGAGGCCAGGTCGGCCGCCGATCGTCCGCTGGCGACGGCCGCGTTGAGGATCCGCGCCCCGTCGAGGTAGGTCACCAGGCCGTGATCGCGAGCGACGGCCAGGGCGTCGCCAAGCGCATCGGCGGGGAAGACGATGCCGCCTGCCCGGTTGTGGGTGTTCTCGGCCACCAGGAGGCTCGTCGGCGGGTACACGATGTGGCCCCGCGGCTTGATCGCGGCGCGGACCGCATCGGCGTCGTAGGTTCCTGCGGTGCCGATGGCGCTGAACTGGACCCCGGCGTTCGCGCCGCCGGCCCCCGTCTCGTGGAGCACGATGTGCGAGTCGGTTGGGACGAGCACGTCGTCGCCGGGCCTCGTCAGGGTGCGCAGGGCGACCTGGTTGGCCATGGTGCCCGTCGGCAGGAAGAGCGCCGCCTCCGTGCCGAGCAGCGCGGCCACCTCGTCCTGGAGCCGATTGACCGATGGATCCTCGCCGTACTGGTCGTCGCCGACCTCGGCCTCGGCCATCGCCCGGCGCATCGCGGCGCTCGGCAGGGTCACGGTGTCCGAACGGAGATCGATGCGGCCCGGCATGCCGCCGATGATAGGGGAGGCGATCAGTGGGCCGGCAGGCGACCGCGCAGGCCCCGAGCGCGACGTCGCTGGACGAGCGCGGCGAACGGAGCCGCCGGCGGTGGCACCGCACCGGTAGCCCCTCGCAGCCACTCGGTGGCGGCCTCGAGGTCCTCGACGCAGAAGGGCTTGGCGAGCACGGCGACGCCCGGACCGGAGATGAGGTTCATCGGCATCGAGGCGAGAAGGATGCCCGTGCAGATGAGCAGGCGGGGCAGCGCAAGCAGCGAGGCCCGCTGGGCGGGGGGCAGCTCCAGCAGCTGCGTTCCGTCGATGATCAACCCATCCGGACGCTGGCCCAGCGCCAGTCGCGCGTCGAGCTCATCGGGTGCCAGCGTCTCCGCCTCGGGCAGGAGCTCGGAGAAGAGCTGACGGATCCCTGGCTCTCGATCGCTGACCCACAGCATGCCTGCCATCGCGGCGCTTTTACCGCAAGCGCGATGCCGAACCGGGCGACCGCACACGGACAGATGTTCCCCCACGGCGTACGCTCTGTGTGCCGATGACGTGGACACCCGACTCCCCGCAGACCCCGAGCCGACCCGCCGCGGCGATCGCCGGGCTGGCGTCGGGTGCTGCAGCCCTCGGCATTGCCGAGCTGGTGGCCGGCCTGCTGCCGGGCGCCGCCAGTCCGATCATCGCGGTGGGCGACCTGGTGATCGCCCTTCAGCCTCCCGGCGCGAAGCAGTTCGTGGTCGACCTGTTCGGGGAGGCCGACAAGCTCATCCTGAACCTCTTCATCGCCGCGGTGGCCATGGCCCTGGCGGGCGGCGTCGGCGTCCTGGCGCGCTCGCGGCCGGGCCTCGCGCGCATCATCCTGGCGGTCGGCGGCATCGCCGCGCTTGGCGCCGGCCTGCGTGATCCGCTGTCCGAGCCGCTGACGACGCTGCTCGTGGCCGGGACGGCCGTCGCCGTGGCCATCAGCGTGCTCGGCTGGCTGCTGCGGCTGGCGGTGACCGCCGCCCCGGCGGCGCCGGCCGAGATGCCCGATTGGGGACGGCGCCGCTTCCTCGGCACCTCGATCGCCGTCGTCGGTGTGGCCGCTGCGGCAGGCTTCGGCGGGCGAGCCCTTCTCGATCGGGGACGGTTCAACGCCACCCCGCAGGTGGGCACGATCCCCGCACCCAGCGCGACCGCGCCCCCGCTGCCGGACGGCGCCGCCCTCACGATCCCGGATCTCAGCCCCATCGTCACCCCCAACCACGCGTTCTACCGCATCGACACGGCCCTCCTCGTCCCGCGGCCCGAGCTCTCGACCTGGCGGCTGCGCTTGAGCGGCATGGTCGCGCGGCCGCTC
>DASVEH010000372.1:0-4493 GCA_036380655.1 Candidatus Limnocylindria bacterium
GGTGCACATGATGCCGGCGATCGGCGCGGTCACCAGGAGCGAGGCCGTCTCGAGGCTCGTGCCCTCGGAGCGCATCGCCGGGATGAGGAATGCCAGTCCGTACTGCGCCGCACATCCGGCGATCAGGCCGAGCAGCCCGACCGCCAGGACGGTCCAACGCCGCGAATCGGGCTCGTACGTCACGCGCTGCATTGTCGCTCGACAGACGCCCTAGACTCCGGCCCATGACCGACGCCGCCGTTCCGTACGACCCCCGCGAGCACAGCCGCCTCCTGCTTGACGGCCCGGATCGGGCCGCCGCCCGGGCGATGCTGAAGGCGATCGGCTTCACGGACGAGGACCTCTCGAAGCCGATCATCGGCGTGGCGACCACCTGGATCGAGACGATGCCCTGCAACTACAACCAGCGTGAGCTGGCGGTGAAGGTCAAGGAGGGCATCCGGGCCGCCGGCGGGACGCCGATGGAGTTCAACACGATCGCCGTCAGCGACGGGGTCAGCATGGGCACGGAGGGCATGAAGGCCTCGCTCATCAGCCGCGAGGTGATCGCGGACTCGATCGAGCTCGTGGCCCGCGGCCATTTGTTCGACGGTCTCGTCTGCCTGGTCGGCTGCGACAAGACGATCCCTGCGGCGGCCATGGCGCTGGCTCGTCTCGATCTGCCTGGGCTCGTCCTCTACAACGGCACCATCAACCCGGGCGTCATCCGCGGCAAGCGCGACGCCACGGTGGTGACCGTCTTCGAGGCCATCGGCGCGTATCGAGCCGGAAACATCTCGCTCGAGGAGCTTCGTGAGATCGAGGATCTGTCATGCCCGGGCCCCGGCGCCTGCGGCGGCCAGTTCACCGCCAACACGATGAGCACCGCGCTCGAGTTCCTCGGCATCAGCCCCGGCGGACTGAACGGCATTCCCGCCACCGACCCGGCCAAGCTGGATGCGGCATATCGGTCCGGGGAGCTGGTGATGGACCTCGTCACGAGCGGCACGCGGCCATCGCAGATCATGACGCGCGCGGCGATCGACAACGCCATCGCCTCGGTGGCGGCGACCGGGGGGAGCACGAATGGCGTGCTGCATCTGCTGGCCATTGCCCATGAGCTGGCCATCCCGCTCGAGATCGACGAGTTCGACCGGATCGCCGAGCGGACGCCGATCGTCGCCAACATGATGCCAGGCGGCCGATTCACCGCCCTCGACATCCACGAGGCGGGAGGCGTCGGCCTCGTCGCGCGCGAGCTCATTCGCGGCGGCGTCCTGGACGGTTCGACCCGCAACGTCGATGGCCGCACGCTGGCCGAAGTCGCCGACGCAGCAGTCGAGACGCCGGGACAGGAGGTCGTCGTCTCGTTCGAGCATCCCATCAAGCCGACCGGCGGCCTGGCCATCCTGCGCGGCTCGCTGGCGCCCGACGGCTGCGTCATCAAGCTGGCCGGCCACGAGATGCGCCAGTTCCGCGGACCCGCGCGGGTCTTCGACTCGGAGGCCGCGTGCTACGACGCCGTTCGGGCGCAGCGCATCGGTCCGGGCGACGTCGTCGTCATCCGCCACGAGGGACCGGTGGGCGGTCCAGGCATGCAGGAGATGCTATCGGTCACCGCGGCGCTGGTCGGCGAAGGGCTGGGCGGCGACGTCGCGCTCATCACCGACGGCCGCTTCAGTGGCGGGACCCACGGGCTGATGATCGGGCACGTGGCGCCGGAGGCGGCGCTGGGCGGGCCCATCGGGATCGTGCAGGAAGGCGACCCCATCGTCATCGACGTCGACCACCGGCGGCTGGATCTCGACGTGCCTGAAGAGGAGATCGTGCGGCGCCTCTCCGCGTGGACACCGCCGCCACCGCGCATGGTGGGCGGTGTGATGGCGAAGTACGCCGCGCTGGTTTCATCCGCCTCCGAGGGAGCCGTCACCACCGGCGCGCGGCTGGTGCGGGCACTCTCGGAGCCGCCAAACCTGAACCGGTGAATGGCAGAGCTGGACTCGCATTGGCCATCGGAGTCGGTCTGCTCGCCGGATGCGGACTCCCAAGGTCTTCGGAGGTTGCCACGCATTCGGCGACCGCCGAGGAGGGCTCGGCGGTACGGTGTCAGACGATCGATAACCCCGAACTCTGCCCGAGCATCGCCGAGGCCTTCGCACGGCAGATCACCGGAGACGTCCAGGAGCTCGTGATCGACGATGGATTGTCGTGCGACTCGGTGATGCTCGGTCCAGCATGCGACCGGCCAGGACTGACACCGCTCGGCATGCTGACGGTGACTCGAGGTAACGGCTCCGTCGAGTATTTCAACGCCTGGCTGGACGGGGAGCAAATCGTCATCCACGACAACCAGCCGCGAATGAATGAGTCCGACTGATGCTCCGCCCTCAGGCCTTCTGCGCGGCCAGACGGCTCGCCCGATACGCCGATCGACCGACCAGCGCGGCAACCGCCAAGCCCATGCCCAGCACGGCGATCGGAACGCTTCCCATCCCGATCACCACGGCCACGGCAAGTACCGCCGCGCATCCGACCAGTACCGGAGTGATCTCCGCCGCGGATCGCCCGCTGCTGCTCACCAGCCAGGTGGTGACCAGGTAGATCACGACCGGCACGGCGACAGCAAGGGAGGCAGTGACCGGCCCGATCGCCGCCTCTTCGTGGGTCAGGTCGGCCGCGACGTGCAGCCCGGCACCGGTGGCGGCAACGGCCGCGAAGACGAAGTAGTGGCCGTAGCCCCAGATGAAGGCCCGCCGCAGCTCGGCCGGCTCGGCCGCGTTGTCGTGCTTGAAGTACGCCCACCACATGCTGAGCACGAGCAGCAGCCCGCCCGCAGCGAGCGTGAGCAGGGGCGCTGACAGCCCTCCGGCGCTGATCGCGACCTGGACGGCGGTCGACGCGGCCAGGATGCACTCGCCGAGCACGATGATCGTGAACAGCCCGTACCGTTCGGCGATGTGGCCGCGATGGAACGGCGTCGGGTGGCCGGTGCTCTCGGCCCAGACCGGCACGAGCAGCTCGAGCACGACGAGCGGCGCGAAGGCCGCCATGCCGAGCTCCGCCGGCAGGAACAGCCGGGACACCCAGCCGACCTGGACGAGGGAGACGCCGATGGCGAAGCGCAGCGCGGTTTGCCGCCGATCGGGGTGCTCGATCGCCACCCGCAGCCACTGGGCGACCAGGCCGATCCGCATGATCAGGTAGCCGACCGTCATGGTGGCGTAGTCGAGCTCGGCGAAGGCGCGCTCTACTCCGGATGCGATCACCAGCACGCCGGCGATCTGCACGAACGTCAGCAGCCGATAGAGGACGTCATCGGTGTCGTAGGCCGATGCGAACCAGGTGAAGTTCATCCACGCCCACCAGATGGCGAAGAACGTCATCCCGAAGAAGAGGGCACCCTCGAGCAGGTGGCCCTCGGCGACCTCGTGGTGGAGCGCTACCGATGCCTGCGCCACCGCGACGACGAAGCAGAGGTCGAAGAAGAGCTCGAGCGGCGTCGCCGCGCGGTGCTCCTCCTCGGGATCGCGGCCGCTCATCGGCACGTGCCAGCGCTGCGCCCGGACGGTCATGGGGCGCATGGTGCCTCATCGGCTCTGGGTACGGAACGATATGGTTCCGTCTTTGATTGGGCGGCCGAGGTGGGTACGAGAGACGCCCTGGCAGTCGCCGGCCGAATGGATGGGCAATTGGCAAAGGCCCCACGCTCACCTAGACGGTGGGGTTGACAGCGCTGTTAGGGTCCACCCATGTCCTTCGAGCGCGGCACGAACGCCGCTGAGCCGAACCTGCGCCCGGTCCCGACCGGGATTCTCGGCGTGCTCGTACTCATTGGCATTCTTGGCCTCGTCATCCTTCTTGGGTGGCGGGATGGAGGAAGCTCGACCGAGTAGCCGGACAGGCAACACGAACAGCGCGACCGACACCCCGCCAGGCCGAGAAGCCAGGCGGGGTTCTTGATTCTTCACGAGGACCCAGGCCAGATGACAGCTCTCCCCATCCCGAGCAGCGAACCCGGACCCGCCGTCGCGCCCCGTATCGGCGCGCGCGCCGTGTGCGAGGCCCTGGTCCGCGAGGGCGTGACCACGATCTTCGGGTACCCCGGCGGCACGGTGCTGCCGATCTACGACGTCCTGCGCGAGTTCCCGCTGCGCCACATCCTGGTCCGCCACGAACAGGGCGGCGCGCACGCGGCGGACGGGTTCAGCCGCGCCACCGGCGGTGTTGGGGTCGCGATCGCCACCTCCGGGCCAGGAGCCATCAACTTGGTCACCGGCCTGGCGACGGCCATGATGGACAGCGTGCCGATGGTGGCCATCACCGGCAACGTGCCGCGCGCCCTGCTCGGCAAGGACGCCTTCCAGGAAACCGATATCGTCGGCATCGCGCTGCCGATCACCAAGTACGCGACGGTGGTCATGGATCCCGACGAGGTCCCGTACGCGGTCGCCGAGGCCTTCGAGATCGCGCGCAGCGGACGACCGGGCCCGGTGCTGCTCGACTTCCCGAAGGAC
>DASVEH010000373.1:0-2638 GCA_036380655.1 Candidatus Limnocylindria bacterium
TGCGGGCGGACGTCCTGCCGCGGTTTCCCGTCCTGAGCTTCGCCGGGCCCGCGCGCGACGTACCGCTCGTCGACGGGCTCGCCGTGGAATCCCTCGATCTGGAGCGCGACATGGCATCCGTCAACGCCATCGATGACGACGTCCTCGGCCACCGCCGCGAAGTCGATCATCGCTGGTTCGCCGAGCAGCGCGAGGGCTATCGCTACCTTCGCGATGGATCGATGGTCGGCTACGGCTACGTCGCCCTGCCGGACCGCGCGGGAACCGGGCCGTTCGCTGTCCTCGACGCGCCGGACCTGCCCGCTGTGCTATCCCATGCCGAGCGTCGGCGCCACCAGCTGGGGGCGGAGGACGCCTCGTTCGAGGTGCCGCTCCATAACCGCGCGGCCATCGACCACCTGCTCGCCCGCGGCTACCGGATGGACCCATTCATGACGTTGGTGTGCTCCTCGGCGCCGTTTGGCAGCTTCGACCGCTACCTGATGTGCGGCCCGGCGCTGGTGCTATGAGCGAGGGACCATTTTTCGTCGACCGGCTGTGGCCGGATCCCGCGTCCGGGCTCGACCTGGACGACGTCATGGCGGGCTTCACGCTCCCGGCAGCGCCCGAGGGGCGGCCGCTGGTCGCGATCAACATGGTGACCAGCATCGACGGCCGCGCGCAGATCGATGGCACCGCCGAAGGGCTCGGCAGCCGGGCCGATCGGCGGCTCATGCGCCTCTACCGCGCCGCCTTCGACGCGGTCGGAAGCGGAGCGGGGACGCTGCGCGCCACCGGCGTCTGGCTCCGTGTCGGCGATGACCTGGCGGCCCGGCGGGAGCGCGAGGGTCGTCCACCGAACCCGATCGGGCTGGTGTTCGCCGGCATCGATCCCGTCCCGGTCGACGCGGGATGGTTCGACGGCGATGAGCCCCGCATCCTGGTGGTGGGCGCGGACAACCCGATGAGCGAGGCGCCCGGCGGCACCGAGCTGCTGCGCTCTCCCGACGTCCGCCCTGATCCTGCCTGGGTGCTGGCGCGGCTGGCGGAGTGGGGGATCGGCTCGCTGCTGCTCGAGGGCGGCCCAAGCCTCAACGCCTCGTTCCTCGCCCAGGGTCTCCTCGACGAGGTGTACTGGACCGTCGGCCCCCATCTGCTCGGGACCGATGCGCTGCCGATGATCGTGCCGATCGAGGGCGGCTCGCCCTTCGCCCACGAGCCGCGCCACGGCCACCTCGTCAGCGCGGTGCGCCACGAGAGCGAGCTCTTCCTGCGTTACCGATTCGCAGAGGGCGGGTAGCATCCGCCGATGACGGAGCTCGATCTCGGACGGCTCGGGGTATGGGGCCACCTCGATTCCCTCCACGCGCCCGGCGCCATCGGCTATGCGCGACGGGCACAGGAGCTCGGCTACACGACGCTCTGGGTGCCGGAGACCGTGGGACGCGAGCCGATCGCCCTGCTCGCCATGCTGGCCGGCGCGACGGAGACCATCAATCTCGGCACCAGCATCGTCAACATCTGGGGGCGGGACGCGCAGGCCGCACGCATGGCGGCCGGCACGCTGGCGGAGGCGAGCGGTGGCCGCTTCGTGCTCGGCTTGGGCGTGAGCCATCCGCACCTGGCGGCCAAGCTCCGCGGCCACGCGTTCGAGCGGCCGCTGAGCCGCATGCGCGAGTACTTGGCCGCCTACCGCGCGGCGATCTATCGCGGCCCGGCCGCCGAGGACGCTCCGGAGCCGCCGGTCATGATCGCCGCCCTGCGCGAGCGCATGACCGACCTCGCTGCCACCGATGCCGATGGCGCACTCCCGTACCTGGTGACCGCCGAGCGGGTCGCCTGGATGCGGGACCGCCTGGATGCCGCATCGCCGGCCGTCCGTCGCCGCCTGGCGGTGACGCTGCCGGTCGTCATCGGCGCCGCCGGCGACCGGGACGCGGCCCGCGCCTATCTCAAGCCTTACCTGCGGACGCCGACGTACCAGGCATCCTGGGTCCTGCAGGGCTTCGAGCCGGCCGACTGGGAACCGCCCGGCAGCGATCGCCTCGTCGACGCCATGGTGGCGATCGGACCGACCGACGCTGCCCGCGAGCGCATCGCCGCGGTGCATGCCGCCGGTGCCGACCACGTGGCGGTCATCCCGCTCGCCGACGACGGCTCGACCGAGCATCTGCCCACGCTCGAGCGTCTGGCGCCATCGTGAGCCGGGCGGTGGCGCCGCCGGGGGTCGTGACCCTCGTCCTCGCATTGAGCGCCTGCGCGGCCAGCCCGCCGCCCAGTAGCGCGCCCTCGGCGAGCGCGACGCCGATGCCGGCAGCGACGGTGTCGCCCGGTCCGGCGGTCGATCGTTCCCCCGAACGGATCGTCGCTCCGCCGACCCGCCCGGCGCCGCCGGTCCTTGTGGCGGCCTACCGGCCCGACCTGGTGCCCGATCACTGTGCGGACCGCGACCTCGCCGCTCCGCCGGCCGTGGACGAGGCACTGGCCGTCCTGGATCGAAGCTATGCGCTGCCCGCGGCGTATGCCCCCGGCGATCTGGTGGCCGCCTCCGCCGCCGGCCTGACCGGCGCATCGGGCACGAAGCTCGTGCGTGCCGTCATCGTCGACGACCTGGCGGCCATGGCCGACGCCTGGAAGGCAGCCGGCCTGACCATCGAGA
>DASVEH010000374.1:0-2476 GCA_036380655.1 Candidatus Limnocylindria bacterium
CAGCCGGAGAGGTCGAAGCCCTCTGGGGCGTCGATCTCCAGGGCCTCACCGGTGTCCGTGCCGGCGTTGTCGTAATGGATCTCGCTCAACGAGGGGCCGGTCGGCGCGGCCGCGATCGCGGTCGAGGCGCCGACTGTCGCCGCTGTGGCGATCGCGGTCAGCGCCCCGACGATTTGTAACGAACGGACACGTCTCTTGCTGGGCATCCTGCCTCCATAACGCTGGAACCAGCGGAGCCTAAATGTGAATGGTGTCCAGAAAAAAGCGCGTGGATGTACGTTGCGCGATCGTTAGGCTATACATGTGTGTAGTACGCTGCACGTGTGAGTAGCCCAACAGACCCAGACGACCTCACTGCCAGAGCCCGCATTCGCGACGCCGCCATGCGGCACTTCGCCGAGCAGGGGTTCGAACGCGCCACGATCCGCGGCATCGCCGAGACAGCGGGGGTGTCGTCCGGACTCGTCCGGCACCACTTCGGCAGCAAGGAAGCACTCCGCAACGCCTGTGACGAGCACGTCCTGCGCATCGTCCGCAAGCTCAACGAGGACACGTGGGGGGCGTTCGAGGCCGGCGACCTCAGCAAGGCGGCCGCCGCCCGGGTTCCCATCGGGCAGTTCAACCGCTACATCGCGCGGTCGCTGATCGACGGCGGCAGCGGTGAGCTGTTCGACGAGATCACCAGGCTCGGCGAGGCCTGGATCAGGGCCTTCGACGCCCGCCGCGAGGACGAGCCGGACACCGATCCCCGCGTGCGTGCCGCCGTGGTGTCGGCGTGGGGGCTCGCGCTCCCGATGATGCTCGAGCACCTGTCCCGGGCCATGGGGGTCGACCTGACCACCCCGGAGGGCGACGCGCTGCTCGCCCGCGCGCTGCTCGAGCTGTACTCCCAACCGCTGATGAGCCCGGAGGAAGCGGCTGCGGCACGCGCCGGGCTGAAGGGACTTTCTGATGAGTGACGCGATCAGCGTCGACGGTCTGGTCAAGAATTTCGGCCGGACCAGGGCGCTCGACGGGCTGGACCTGTCCGTGCGGACCGGGGAGGTGCATGGCTTCCTCGGCCCGAACGGCGCCGGCAAGTCCACCACGATCCGCGTGCTGCTCGGCATGATGCGGGCCGACGCGGGCACGGTTCGGCTGCTCGGCGGCGATCCGTGGACCGACGCGACCGAGCTGCACCGCTGCCTCGCCTACGTGCCGGGTGACGTCACGCTGTGGCCGAACCTGTCCGGCGGCGAGGTGATCGACCTGCTCGGCCGGCTGCGTGGCGGCCTCGACAAAGCCCGCCGCGACGAGCTGCTGGCCCGGTTCGACCTCGACCCACGCAAGAAGGCCCGCACCTACTCGAAGGGCAACCGGCAGAAGGTGGCGCTGGTCGCGGCCTTCGCGTCCACAGTGGACCTGTTGCTGCTCGACGAGCCGACCTCCGGGCTGGATCCGTTGATGGAGGAGGTGTTCCGCGAGACGGTCGCCGAGGAGCAGCGGCGGGGCGAGAAGACCGTGCTGCTGTCGAGCCACATCCTCGCCGAGGTCGAGGCGCTGTGCGACCGCGTGACGATCATCCGCGCCGGCCGGACCGTCGAGACCGGCTCGCTCGCGGACCTGCGGCACCTGACCCGCACCTCCATCGAGGCGGACCTGGCGAGCGCGGTGAACGGGCTCGCCGACCTGCCCGGCGTGCACGACCTGCACGTGCGGGACGGCCACGTGAAGTTCGACGTGGACACCGCCGAGCTCGACGGCGCCTTGCGCGCGCTCACCGCGGCCGGGGTACGCAGTCTCGTCAGCCAGCCGCCCACCTTGGAGGAGCTGTTCCTCCGGCACTACGAGGAGGTCGCGCGATGAAGGGCACCTGGCCGCTCGTGCGGCTGATCCTGCGCCGCGACCGAGTGATCATGCC
The DNA here is from genome assembly GCA_036380655.1 of Candidatus Limnocylindria bacterium. Classification (GTDB taxonomy): domain Bacteria; phylum Chloroflexota; class Limnocylindria; order QHBO01; family QHBO01; genus JACDBZ01. The sequence continues at coordinate 1,901 of DASVEH010000374.1, forward strand.
GCTGTGGGTCGTGTTCCTCGCCCTGGTCCCGGTGTCCTACATCGCCACGATCGACGGGCTGTTCCCCACCGCCGCGGAGAAGGCCCAGTACGCGGCGACCAGTTCGACCAACGCCGGTTTCGTCGCCCTGTACGGGCAGCTGTTCGGGTCGAGTCTCGGCGAGCTGGTGGCGTGGCGGGCCGGGTTCCTGCCCGTGATGGTCGGGCTGGCCGTGATCCTGACAGTCATCCGGCACACCCGCGCCGAGGAGGAGGCCGGCCGCCGCGAGCTGGTCGGCTCCACCGTCGTCGGCCGGCACGCGGGGCTCGCCGCCGCGCTGGTGGCGGTGTGCGGCGCGAGTCTCGTGATGGGTCTGCTGCTGGCCGCGGCCATGGCCGGGCAGGGCCTGCCGGGCGCCGGCTCATTCGCGTTCGGACTGCAGCTCGCCGCGACCGGATGGGTGTTCGCCGGCATCGCGGCCGTGGCCGCACAGCTGACCACCGGCTCCGGCGCCGCGCGCGGCATCGCGATGACCGTGTTGGGGGTCGCGTATGTGCTGCGGGTGGTCGGTGACATCAGCGGCATCACGGCCGGTCC
>DASVEH010000375.1:0-5190 GCA_036380655.1 Candidatus Limnocylindria bacterium
GCCGCTCCCCACCCCGATCCCGACCGCCACGTCAACGGAGCAGCCATCCCGGTCGCCGGAGGCGTCAGAGGAGCCGAGCGAGGAGTCGGTCCCGATACCCACGGCGGCCGCCCCGCCCACGGCTCGTCCCCTGCCGCCCCAGAATCCGACGGCCGCTCCGACGGCGCTCCCCATCCCCGCTCCGACGGCCAGCCCGACGATCATTGCCACGGCAGCGCCGACCGCTTCGCCGGCGCCACCGACTCCCACGCTTGCGCCCTCACCGACGCCGACCGCCGCGCCGACGGCCGAGCCGACAGCCCCGCCGACCGCAAGCCCCGCGGCGCCGTAGCGTCTACCGGTCGCGCGTTTCGGTCCGGGCGATCGCCGCCTGGGCAGCCGCCAGCCGCGCCACCGGCACGCGGAACGGCGAGCAGGAGACGTAGTTCAGACCCACCTCGTGGCAGAAGGCGATGCTCTGCGGATCGCCACCGTGCTCGCCACAGATGCCGATTTTCAGGTCCTTCTTGGTCGCTCGCCCCTTCTCGACGCCCATCCGGACGAGCTGGCCGATGCCCGCCGCGTCCAGCACCTGGAACGGGTTCTCCGGGAGCACCTTGCGATCGACGTACTGCATCAGGAACTTTCCCTCCGCGTCGTCACGCGAGTAGCCGAAGCCCATCTGGGTCAGGTCGTTCGTGCCGAAGCTGAAGAACTCGGCATGCTCGGCGATCTCGTCGGCAGTGAGCGCGCCGCGTGGCACCTCGATCATGGTGCCGAACTTGTAGTCGACCTGCTGTCCGCTCTTCTCGACGATCCGCGCCACTTCGGCCTCGAGGATCTCGCGCGTCTCGCGCAGCTCGTTCACGTGGCCGACGAGCGGGATCATGATCTCGGGCAGAGGCGTCTTGCCCTCGGCCGCCACCCGGGCGGCGCCGGCAAGGATCGCGCGGCCCTGCATCTTCACGATGTCGGGCACCATCAGGCCCAGCCGCACGCCGCGCAGCCCGAGCATCGGGTTCTGCTCGCGCATCGCCTCGACGGCATGGAGCAGCTCCTCCTTGTCGGCCAGCTCCTTCTCCAGGGCGGACCGATCCAGCGGTGCAGCCGGCTCGGTTCCCTTCTCCGGCTCGGAGAGGCCGAGCTTGCGCATGGCGCGTGATGCGTCCTTCTTGCCGAACAGCTTCACCAGGCCCTGCTGCACCAGGCCGGCATCGACGCCGTTCCCGCCGCCGGCCAGCTCGAGCGTCGTGCGCAGGCGGGTCGTCTCGGCCACGAGCTCGTCGTGGCTGGGCAGGAACTCGTGGAGCGGCGGGTCAATGAGGCGGATGACGACCGGGAGGCCGTCCATGGCGCGGAAGAGGCCGGCGAAGTCATCGGTCTGGAGCTTCTCGAGCTCCGCCAGCGCCGCGTCGAAGACCGCGACCGCTTCTCGCTCCTCCTCGGTGCGCTCCTCGTCGCCCTTGTGCTTGGCCGCCGTGGCGGCATGGGCATTGAGGATCATGCGCCGCACGGTGGGCAGGCGATCCTCCTCGAAGAACATGTGCTCCGTCCGGCAGAGGCCGATGCCCTGCGCGCCGAAGGCCCGCGCGCGCTCCGCGTCACGCGGATAGTCGGCATTGGCCCACACCTGGAGCCGCCGGACCTCATCGGCCCACCCCAGGAGCGTGGCGAGGTCGTGCTCGTCTTCGAAGCGGGCCTCGATGGTGGGCAGCTCGCCGGCGAAGATCTCGCCCGTCGTGCCGTCGATGCTGATCAGGTCACCCTCGCTGACGGTGACGCCGCCGGCGCGCATCTGGCGCTTCGCGTAGTCGATCTTCACCGTCTCAGCACCGGCCACGCAGGGCAGGCCCATGGAGCGCGCGACAACCGCCGCATGCGAGGTGGCGCCGCCGCGCGCGGTCAGGACCCCCTTGGCGGCCAGCATGCCGTGCACGTCGTCCGGACTGGTCTCGATGCGCACCAGGATGACCGGGTTGCCGCCCTCCTTGGCGGCCACTGCCCGGTCGGGGTCGAAGATGGCCTGGCCGACCGCGGCGCCGGGCGAGGCGTTGAGGCCCTTGCCGAGCAGCCGGTCCCCCACCTGCTCCTTGGCCGCCTCATCAAAGCGCGGCAGCAGGAGCTGGACGATCTGTGCCGGATCGACCCGCTGGAGCGCCTCCTCCTTCGTGAGCACGCCCTCGTTGACCATGTCGACCGCGATCTTCACCGCGGCCGGCGCGGTCCGCTTTCCCGAGCGGGTCTGCAGCATGTAGAGCGTGCCGCGCTCGATGGTGAACTCGAGGTCCTGCATCTCGCGGTAGTGGCCCTCGAGCCGCTGCGCGATCTCCTCGAACTGCGCGTACACCTCGGGCAGCTCGTCACGCATCTGGCTGATCTTGGCCGGGGTGCGCACGCCGGCGACGACGTCCTCGCCCTGGGCGTTGGTCAGGTACTCGCCGTAGAGGGCCTTCTCCCCGGTGTTCGGGTCGCGCGTGAAGGCCACCCCGGTGCCCGAGTCATCGCCCATGTTGCCGAACACCATGGTCACGACGTTCACCGCGGTGCCGAGGTCGTGCGGGATCTTGTTGAACTCGCGGTAGTCGTGGGCTCGCTTCCCGAACCATGAGTCGAAGACGGCCCGCACCGCCAGCTCCAGCTGCCGATAGGGGTCGGTCGGGAACTCCTCGCCGGTCTTCTCCTTCACGATCTCGGCGAACCGTCCGCCGATGTCGCGCAGCTGCTCCGCGGTGAGATCGGTGTCCAGCTTCGCGCCCGCGTGCGCCTTGAGCTCGTCGAACGGCTCGTCGAAGTCCTCCGCCTTCAGGTCGAGCACGATCCGGCCGAACATGGCGACGAAGCGACGCCAGGCGTCCCACGCGAAGCGCTCGTTGCCGGTGAGCCTGATGAGTCCCTGCACCGTGTCCGGGTTCAGGCCAAGGTTCAGGACGGTGTCCATCATGCCCGGCATGCTGAAGGCGGCGCCCGAACGGACCGATACGAGGAGCGGGTTCTCGGGGTCGCCGAAGCCCTTGCCGGTCTGCTGCTCGAGGTCCTTCATGTGCGCCACGACGTCGTCCCACAGCCCCGGCGGGAACTCCTTGCCCGCCGCGTAGTACGCGTTGCAGGCCTCGGTCGTGACGGTGAACCCGGGCGGGACCGGCAGCCCGGCATTCGTCATCTCGGCCAGGCCGGCGCCCTTGCCGCCGAGCGTGGAACGCATCGACGCGTTCCCCTCGCTGAAGGTGTAGATCAGCTTGCCGTTCTTCTCGGCGGACGCCTTGGTGCTGGTGCGGCGCGGCTTGCGAGCGGTCGTGGCCATGCGGCGAATCGGCTCCTCGTGTCATGCACTCGTGGGGGGCTCGAATTGTACCGCCTGATGCCCGGGCGGCCGGAGGCGTCCACGACCCCTCCACCTAGAGCCACCCTCGCCAGCGCGCGATGCCGAGCGTCCCGACCGCCATGAGGGCCATCGCGCCGATGACGGCCCAGAAGAGGTTGGGCTCGTCGAAGAGACCGACCTTGAAGTTCATGCCCATCACGCCGGCGACCACGACGGAAGGGAGCAGGATGACCGACGCCAGGGTCAGGATGCGCATGATGTCGTTCGTGCGCTGGGCGGTGCGCGTCATGTGGACGTCGAAGGTGCCGATCAGCATCTCACGCGTGTGGGCGATCGCTTCGGCCGCCCGATCCAACCGGCTGGCGACCGCGGCCAGCGCCTCCCGCTCGGCATCGGCGAGGTCGGGCAAGAACGCTGGACGCGCGAGCTCGGCGAAGATGTCGCGATGCGGGGCCAGGAGGCGCCGGACGCGCGCGATGCGGCGCCGCATGTGGACGAGCCGCTGCAGCAGGTCGCGGTCGGTCCCGTCTCCGAGCGCGTCGTCGTCCAGCGCGTCGACCTCGGTCTCGAGCGCTTCGCTGGCCGCGAAGAACGTGTCGATCTGCCAGTCGAGCATGGAGACCAGGAATTCGATGGAGGTCAGGCGGCCCACCGGCCGGTCGTCGCGGATCGTGTTGCGCCGCTCCTCCAGGAACGGCATCTCGGCCGCGTGGTGGGTCACGATCCAGTGCTTGCCCGCGAGGAGGCGAAGCGCCGTCGGTTCGCCGTCGAGCCCGTCGACCAGTGGACGGACGACGACCTCGACCGCGTCCTCGTGGACGGTCGCCTCGACCTCGGTGGGGTCGTGCTCGAGCGAAGCGGCCGCGGCGTCCGCCATGCGCAGCGCGCGGCGGAGGTCCGCCACCTCTCCCTGCTCGAGCGACCACGCGTCGATCCAGAGAAGCTCGTCGTGGCCGACCTGGTAGCCCTCTTCCCCGAGCTCGATCGGCTCGTCGCTGCCGTCGCCGCGGAAGAGGAACGCTTTCGTGCTCACCGAGCAAGCTCGTGCAACCGGCGTGCCCGCCCTTCCGGCCTCACCACGGCTCCTCCGCCCGCCAGTCGACCGCGATCGGCGCGTCGAGTGCCATCGCCTGAGGGGTTCTCGGCGTGCGGAGGACCATGACGTGGCCGTCCTGGGACGCACTCCTCAGCAGCTCGCCGTCGGCCGTGCGCACGAAGGTCGGCCCGGCCCAGGTCTCCCACCCGAGACGCTCGTAGAACGCCGTGCTCCCCGTGGCGAGCGCTCCGAGCTGGTACTCCTCGGCGATGATGCGCCCCACTTCCCGCATCACCGATGCGCCGTGCCCCGACCCCTGGGCGGACGGCAGGGTCGCCACGTTCTCGACATACCCCACGTCCAGCGCGAGGTCCATCTCGTGGCCAACGTAGAGCCGGCGGTCGACGATCATGGCATGCGCCACGGCGCGGCCCCCGAGCTCGGCCACCACGTGCAGGCCCGGACCGACACGCTCCCAGACGGCGGAGAACGGCTCGCCGAAGGCCTGCTCGCACAGATCCGTCAGCTCCTGCAGGCGCGCGGGCTCGAGCTCCTCGGTCTGCGCGGTGCGCAGGCGGGCGGCACTCATCGTCGCGGCCGCAGCCGGCGGCGGCCGGGCTCCCGGTAGCGGACCTCGAGCAGGGGCCACAGGTCGTCGACGAGCACGCGGTAGTCGCCGCCGATTCGCCGCGCGCGAAGGCGTCCGCTGCGGATGAGGCGGCGCACATGCTCGGGATGGAAGCCGAGCACGGTGGCCGCCTGGCGGGTGCCAAGCTCCAGTGCCGCGAGCTCAACCGGAGCGTCGTCCGGAAGCCCGGCGAGCGCCACCGCCATGGCCTTGGTTCGGTCGGCG
>DASVEH010000376.1:0-6809 GCA_036380655.1 Candidatus Limnocylindria bacterium
CATCCCCGGCGTGCAGATGCCGCACTGGGCTCCGCCGGTCTCGAGGAAGGCCTGCTGGAGGACGTCGAGTGTGCCATCCGGGGCGAGCCCTTCGACGGTGCGCACGTCCGTGCCGTCCGCCTGGCTGATGGGCACGAGGCAGGCGTCCACCACCGCGCCATCGAGGAGGACGCTGCACGCTCCACATTCGCCCTCTCCGCACCCTTCTTTCGTGCCGGTCAAAGCCAGGTCCTCGCGGAGGACGTCGAGCAGGCGGCGTGTGCCGGCCGCCTCGACCTCCGCCGCGACGCCATTCACGGTGAAGCGAAAGCTCATCGCGGATCCCCGGGGTCGGTCGGCGCGCGGAACGGCATCTCGTCGCCGCCCGCGGGCAGGTCCTCGATCGGGGGCGTTTTCGGTCTCGGCACCTCCAGCGAAATTCCCGGTGGCGGGGGCATCGCGCCGCCGGTCATCGCGGCCAGGATGCGTTCCGGCGTCGCGGGCAGATCGTGGATCCAGACGCCGGTCGCGTCATGGATGGCCGCGACCACCGCGGGCGCCCCGACGTCCATGGGCAGCTCGCCGATCCCCTTCGCGCCGTGCGGCGCGCCCGAATACGGTGCCTCGACCAGGATGCTACGGATGCGCGGCGCGTCGAGGGCGGTTGGGATCAGGTAGGTCGCCAGCCGGTCATTCAGGTAGCGGCCATCGACCAGCTTCATCTCCTCGATGGTGGCGTAGCCGATGGCCTGAAGGGTGCCGCCCTCGACCTGGCCCTCGGCGAGGATCGGATGGATGACCTGTCCGACGTCGTCCGCGGAGACGCACTCGCGGACGGCCACCTCGCCGGTATCGAGGTCGACATCGACCTTCGCCACCGCGGCTGCCCACCCGAACGCCGGATAGGCGTCGCCTCGGTAGGTGGCGTCGTCGAACGGCTCGCCGGGGTAGGGGACGAATCGCTCGTCGATGCGCATCGGTCCCGCCTCCCGATAAGCGTGGGCGAATGGACGGCCGGTCTGGTCCTCCACCCGGGCGCGAAGCTTCTCGGCGGCCTTGATGAGCAGGCCCCCGACCACCATCGCGGTGCGTGAGGCGACCGTCGGCCCCGAGTCGGGGACGATCGACGTGTCCTGCGGCGCGATCTCGACGTCGCCGTATTCGACGCCCAGCGCATCGGCGACGATCTGCGGAAAGATCGTCTTCGTGCCCTGGCCCATCTCGGTCGATGCGGTCAGGATCCGGATGCGCCCGTCGTCGGTCAGCTCCAGGCTGGCGACCGATGCGAGCCGCACCTCGCCCGAGCCGGTGAAGCCGGCGCCATGCCAGGCCAGCGCCAGGCCGATCCCGGTGGCCGACCGGGCGCCATCGGTCCGGCCCTCGCGCATGGATCGCGTCTGCGCATGGGTCCGGTCGAAGGCCGATTCCTCCGCCGCCGCCTCGAGGACGTCGATGCCGCCGACCGACTCGCGGAGCACCTGTCCGGTCGGGGTGACGTCGCCCTCGCGGTAGACCCAGCGGCGGCGCAGGTCGAGCGGGCTCGCGTCGAGAGCCTCCGCGATGCGGTTGACCTGCATCTCGGCCGCGAACTCGGTCTGCGGCGCGCCGAAGCCGCGGAACGCCCCGTTCGGTGGCGTGTTCGTGGCCATGGCACGCCCGGTGATGCGGACGTTCTCGCACCGATACGGCCCGCCGGCGTGGAGGACGCCCCGGCTGAGCACCACGGGCGTGAGCGTGCAGTACGCCCCGCCGTCCATGATGACCTCGATCTCCTGCGCGATGAGCTCGCCGGTATCCGAGACGCCCGAGCGATAGCGCACGACGGCCGGATGGCGCTTGGTGGTGGCGCTGATGTCCTCGTGGCGGTCGTAGATCATGCGCACCGGCTTCTTCAGCTTCAGCGCCAGCAGGGCCGCATGGAGCGCGATGACGCTCGGATACTCCTCCTTCCCGCCGAAGCCACCGCCGGTCTCGGCCTGGACGACGACGGCAAGCTCGTCGCCCATCGCGAGCGCCCGCTTCATGGCCTTGTGGATGTAGTACGGGCACTGGAGCGAGCCGTGGACGGTGACACCGCCGTCCTCTCGCGGGACGGCGATCATGGCCTGGTTCTCGATGTAGAGCTGCTCCTGGTGGCCGACGCGGTACGTTCCCTCGATCACCAGCTCGGCGGCCGCCATCGCCGCAGCCGCGTCGCCGCGTTCCACCGTGTAGTGGGCGAACTCGGTCGCCGACTCGAGCGGGTCGAAGACGGCCGGCAGGCGCTCGGTGCGGAGCCGCACGCGGCGCTTCGCCTCCGCCAGGGTGGCTCGGTCGGGGGCGGCGATCAGGGCGCATGCCTCCGCCTGGTGTCGGATCTCACCGCCGATGGGCACCAGGACGGGCTGGTCGTCGTCGATCAGGCTGACGACGTTCTCCCCTGGGATGTCGTCTGCGGTGACGACCACCACTCGCTTCCAGTCGAACGCGTCGTCGAGCTCGATCCCCAGCAGCCGGGCGTGCGGGTCGGTGGAGCGGATGGTCGCGCCGAACCAGGCGCCGGGGAAGACGAGGTCATCGGCGTACTTGGCCTCGCCGGTGAGCTTGGCCGGGCCCTCTCGTCGGAGCGGCGCCGCGGGTCGGGCGCGGCCTGGCGCGGGCATGTCGGCGGGAATGATGAGCGGGCTTGCATCGGGCGCGGACACGCCAGGGGGGAGGGTACGGACGGTCAGGCTCGGGCGGTCCATCGGTGCATCGTAGCGCCTCGCCCGAACCGGTTGACTGGGTGACATACGCTGGTGCCGCTTAACCGAGCAACGGAGGGTTTCCATGGCGTGGCTGGGCACACTCTTCCTGTACCTGCACATCAGCGGTGTGATCATCGCCTTCGGGCCGAGCATCGCCTTTCCGTTCATCGCCGCCCATGCGGCGAAGGAGCCGCAGCACGGCAACTTCGCCCTCCGGGTGAGCGAGTGGATCAGCTCACACGTCGTGGAGCCGGGCGCCGTCTTCGTATTCCTCATGGGCGTCGGCCTGATCATTACGAAGGGCTATAACCCCCTCGTCGACCTGTGGGTGGGCCTGGCCATCGTTCTCTTCCTGGCGACATTCGCCTTCGCGAACCTGGTCCAGGCACCCACGGTCAAGAAGATGATCGCGTTCACCTCGCAGCCGCCTCCGATCGTGGTCGACGCGCCGGAGCCCGGCGGGCAGCCGGCCATGGCCGGTCCGGGAACGCCCGCGACTCGTGCCGCGGGTCCGGGCGGACCGCCGCCCGAGTTCGTGGCGCTGTCGGCGAAGGCGGCCCGCGGCGGCCAGTTCATGACCGCGATGATCTTCATCATCCTCGCGCTGATGGTGGTGAAGCCCTTCTAGGTCAGCCCCTGCGCAGGACGCGGCCGGGGCGAGCGCCGGTGTGCTCGCCCCGTTCGACGACCAGCTCTCCAGCGATGACGACCCACTCAATCCCGTCGGGATACTGGCGCGGCTCCTCGTACGTGGCATTCGACCGCACACGCCCCGGATCGAAGATCGTGAGGTCGGCGACATAGCCGTCACGGATCGCGCCGCGGTCCGTAAGGCCGATGCGCGCCGCCGCCGCGGACGTCATGGAGCGAACCGCCTCCTCGAGACTCACGAGCGCCTCCTCGCGCACGAACTGGCCGAGGATGCGCGGGAACGAGCCGTACGTCCGCGGCGACGGCTTCTCGCCCACGAACGTCGAGTCGGTGCCCACCATGCCGACCGGGTGCCGGATGAAGTCGCGCAGGGTCTCGGTCCACGGCCCGGTCGTGACCTGGTTCACGCGCAGGTCCTCCTCGAGCAGGAGGTCGCAGATGACGTCGACGGAGTCGTCGCCCCGGTCGGCGATCACGTCACCGAGGCTGTGGCCCTCCCATCGCAGCAGCTCGGGACGTGTGAAGGCACCCAGACGCACCTCGTCCCAGGCACGCTCTCCCGCATAGAGCACGCCCCGTTCGCCTAGCTCGCTGCGAATGCGTGCGCGGACCGATGCATCCGCCAGCCGCTCCTTCGTCCGCGCCGGCCCACCGGCCTGGGCCCAGGGCGGGATCATGATCAGCAGCCGGGTGCTCGCCCACTCGGAGGGGTACGTGTCGAAGGTCACGTCGAGGCCTTCCGCCCGCGCGTCGTCGACCAGCGCCAGCATCGGCTCCGGGCCGCCGGGGAACGTCTGCCGGTGGTAGAAGTGGGTGATGTGTGCCGGACCCTGGCCGCGCCGTCCGATCTCGATCGCCTCGCGGAACGGATCTAGGTAGCGGTCGCCGAGGTTGTAGCGAACGTGGGTGTGATAGATCCCGCCGTGGCGGGCGGCCTCGTTGGTGAGCTCGGCCAGCTCTTCGGTGGTGGCATACGCGCCGGGCGGGTAGTCGAGGCCAGACGAGATGCCGATGGCGCCCTGCTCCATCGCCTCGCGCAGCATGGCGCGCATGTTCGCCACGTCGGACGGCGCGGCCTCGACCTCGTCCCATCCGATGGCGGACATCCGCAGCGCGCTGTTCCCGACCAGGAAGGCGAGGTTGAGCGATGGCCGCAAATGATCCAGTCGATCGAGGTAGCTCTCGACGCTCGACCAGTCGTAGGGTTCCGCCTCGGCCGGCGCGCCGTCGAGGCCCGCATTCATGTGGACGAGCGCCTCGAGGTCCGCGGGGTCGGGGATCGGCGCATAACTGAGCCCGTCGACGCCGATCACCTCGGTGGTGATGCCCTGCCGCACCTTGGGCTGGTGGAGCGGGTCCGCGAAGATCATCAGCCCTGAGTGGCTGTGCAGGTCGATGAACCCGGGCGCGACGATGAGCCCGCTTGCGTCGATGCGTCGTCGAGCATCCGCCTCGCCTGTGACGATCGCCAACCGGCCGTCGCGCACGCCGACCGTTGCGGCGAACCCGGGCTCGCCACTGCCGTCGACGACCGTGCCGTGCTCGATCAGGAGGTCGTAGGTGTCAGGCATCTCCGCTCGATGGTAGCCGCCGCAGGCGATCGGAAAATCCTGCCCTCCATCATCGGCCCACGGGCGGATGACATTGGCGGATGAGGAACCGCCGGCTCCGCGGAGTCCACAATGAACCGATGCAGGTCGCCGCCGTCGTCCTTGCCGCCGGACTGTCCACGCGCTTCGGCTCTCCGAAGCAGCTGGCACGCATCGGCGGTCGCACGATGCTGGAGGCGGTCACGGCCACGGCGCACGAGGCGGGACTGGATCCGGTGATCGCCGTCGTGCCCCCCGGGATCGCCGTTCCGTCCGGCGTCGTGCCAGAGATCAACGCCGCACCGCACCTTGGGCTCAGCCACTCGTTGAGGCTCGGGCTCGCGGCGGTTCCGCCCGAGATCGGCGCAGCGGTCGTCCTGCTCGGCGACCAGCCGACGCTCCGGGTCGCCACCGTCCGGCTCGTCCTGGATGCCGCACGCGAGAGAACCCCGATCGTCGCGGCCACGGCTGGCGGCCGGATCGGCCCGCCGGTGCTCGTGACGCGCACGGCGTTCGAGCTGGCGGATCGTGCCCGTGGCGACGAGGGGCTGCGCACCATCCTCGCGGACAATCCCGAGCTCGTGACCGCGGTCGAGGTCGGGGAGCATGCGCCGGACGTCGATACCGCGGCCGACCTCCAGCACCTTGCGTGATCGGCGGAGGCTAGAATCGCTCACATGTTCGATTTGGCGGCGACCGAGACCCGATGACCATCGAGCGCATCACGAGCACCGAGATCGCGCCGGAGGAGCTGGCCCTCGAGTCGACGGTGCGCCCACGCCGTCTCGACGAGTTCGCCGGGCAGGACCGGGTCAAGGAGAACCTGGCGATTCTGATCGACGCCGCGCAGCATCGGTCCGAGCCGGTCGACCACGTCCTCCTCTACGGGCCGCCGGGGCTTGGCAAGACGACGCTCGCCAACATCGTGGCGGCCGAGATGGGCGCACAGATTCGCACCACCTCCGGCCCGGCCATCGAGCGCGCCGGTGACCTCGCCGCGGTCCTGACCAGCCTCGGCAAAGGCGACGTGCTGTTCATCGACGAGATCCATCGGCTCAGCCATGTCGTCGAGGAGATCCTCTACCCGGCGATGGAGGACTTCGCGCTCGACGTCGTCCTCGGCAAGGGCCCGGGCGCGCGGACGGTGCGGCTCCAGATCGAGCACGTGACGGTCATCGGCGCGACCACGCGGGTGGGGTCCATCACCGGCCCGTTGCGCGATCGCTTCGGCGTGACCTATCGGCTCGACTACTACACCGATGCGGACCTCGAGCGCATCCTGCGCCGATCCGCCGAGATTCTCGAGGTGCCCCTGACCGATGACGCCGCCCGCCTGGTGGCGGGCCGCTCGCGTGGGACGCCGCGCATTGCGAACCGGCTCCTGAAACGCGTCCGCGACTACGCCCAGGTGCGGGGCGGGGGAGACGGGAGCGTCACCGAGGATCTGGCAGCCGATGCGCTCGCGCTCCTCGAGATCGACGAGCGCGGGCTCGACGCGATGGACCGCCAGCTGCTGCGTGCCATCGCCGAGCACCACGGCGGCGGGCCGGTGGGCCTGGCGACCATGGCGGCCACCGTCAGCGAGCCGATCGAGACGATCGAGGACGTCGTCGAGCCATATCTGATGCAGATCGGGATGCTGGCCCGCACGCCTCGCGGCCGCCAGCTCACGGCGAGTGGATGGCAGCATTTGGGCCTGACACCGCCGGCCGGAAGCTCGGTCCAGCCGGGCCTCTTCGACGCCTAGACCGGTATTGCCGCGAGCCAGCAGACCGGTTCGCACCCCGGTCCGTTCGGCTGAGTCCGTTCGAACTCCGCCTCGCCATCGAACTCGGCCAGCATGTCGCCGGACTCGGAGCGCACC
>DASVEH010000377.1:0-2500 GCA_036380655.1 Candidatus Limnocylindria bacterium
TGGTTCTCGACCGCCTCGATCATCACCGAGTGCTGCTCGGTCGGGGTGCGGACCTGCATCCGTCGCGCCTCGCCGATCCCCGGGTGCGGGATGTCGCCGTCGCCGGCGATCTCGTTCGAAGTGTCCACCACGATCACCCGCTTGCCGAGATCGTCGGCGAGGACACGCGCGACCTCGCGCAGCATGGTGGTCTTGCCGACGCCCGGCCGGCCGAGGATGAGCAGCGACTGCCCGGCCTCGGTGATGTCGCGGATGATGTCGATGGTGCCGAACACGGCGCGCCCGATGCGGCAGGTGAGCCCCACCACCTTCCCGGCACGGTTGCGGATCGCGCTGATGCGGTGCAGCGTGCGCTCGATACCGGCCCGGTTGTCGTCGCCGAAGACGCCGATGTGGTCGATGACGTGCGCGATGTCGGTCTCGGTGATCTCGCGATCAAGCAGGTCCTGCTCGCCGGTGGTGAAGCGCGCCTGCGGCTTGCGGCCGAGATCCATCACCACCTCGAGGAGGTCGGTGCGGTTTGCGAGGGCGCGCAACCGATCGCAGATCTCGGTCGGAAGGGCCTCCATCAGGGCATCGAGGTCGTCCGTCGTCTCGCGGCGTTCCACGTCTCGTCTCGCCTCCCCTTCGCTCCTCACCGGATTGCCGGCACCATCGCCGGCTGACGGACCTGCGCTCGCACCTCGCGCACGAGGAGAGTGACCCGCCCGATCGGCTCGAAGCCGGCCGTCTCTGCAGCGCGCGTGCCCGCCGACTCGTATGTTCGCACCGGAGCAAGGATTCCTGCAGCCATCGCCTCCACGCCGATGCGGCCCAGCACCGCGCGCAGGAAGCGCGCGCCGTCGGCCCCGTCCCGGATGAGGAAGCGCAGGTAGTGCGGACCGGATCGGCAGGCGCCGTGCTGCGCGAAGCCTGCGGCCCGCTGCTCGGCCGGCATGAGCCAGGCGTCCACGTTGCTGAAGTGGAGGATCGGGTTGAGGGCCGAGCGGGGCACGATCGCCTCGTTGGCGGCCGACTCCCAGTCGCCCGCCCCGTATCCCTCCAGCCGCGCGATGGCGGGCGGGGTGGCATGCGTCCAGAGGTCGAACAGGTGCCAGGCGTCGGGGGCGCCGGCAGGCTGCAGCTCGATCTCGCCGACCGGATGTCCATCGCGCGGTTCGCGCGCCACGAGCGATCGCAGCCACGATCGCGGCCCGCGGACCGGCTCCGGTGGCCGCCACCAGATCTCCTCCTGGGCATAGGCCATGAAGCCGGCCTGGCCGAACAGCTCGAGGTTCTCGCGGACGTCGGCGCAGGCAGCGTGGAAGCGGGCGACCTCGTGGCGCGCTCCTTCCGCCACGATCGCGTCGAGCAGGTCGAAGCGGATCTCCGCCGCCAGCGGCCCATCGGTCGCGTCGAGCTCCGTGATCACCCAGTCGTCGCCGTGCGGCTCCTCGATCGCTCTGCAGCTGCCGACCAGCTCGCCGTCCATCTCGGCCACGAGGTGCACCGAGGGTGCGCGCAGCGGCAGCCAGGACGGCATGAGCATCGACAGGCTGATGCGCGGCGACTCGGCACTGGGCGCGGGCACGCCGAGGCTGCGTCGGTGCGCGTCGCTGGCGGCGTGGACGCGGCGCGAGAGCTCGGTCAGTGCCTGCCGGTCAGTCAGGCGTGCCGCCCGAATCGTTCGCTCGACGGGGATCACGCCGGCGTCCCCGCCCGCCTCTCGATCATGTCGACGAGCAGCCGGTGCATGCGCCGATCGCCGGTCAGCTCGGGATGGAAGCTGGTGGCCAGCACGCGGCCCTGGCGGACGGCCACCACGGCCCCGTCCGGATCGCGGGCAAGGACCTCGGCGCCCGGCCCGACATCGGTCACCAGGGGAGCCCTGATGAACACGCCGTGGAGCGGCGCATCGCCGATGGTCGGCACGTCCAGGTCGGCCTCGAAGCTGTCCAGCTGGCGGCCGTAGCCGTTGCGGCGCACCTCGAGATCGAGGAGCCCGAACACCGGCTCGTCCCCGTCCGCGATCCTATCGGCCAGCAGGATCATGCCGGCGCAGGTGCCCAGCATCGGCGCGCCGGTCCGGGCGAGCGCGAGGATCGGCTCGCGCAGGCCATAGGCGTCGATCAGCTTCCGCATGGTGGTCGACTCGCCACCCGGCAGGACGAGGGCGTCGAGGTCGACGAGGTCGCGCGGCAGGCGCACCTCGACTGGCTCCGCGCCGACGTCGCGAATTGCGGCGAGGTGGGGCCCGACGGCGCCCTGCAGCGCGAGCACGCCGACGCGCGGGCGCCGTTGCTCGGTCGTCATCGGCGCACTACCAGCCTCTGACGGCCAGGCGCTCCTCGGGCGGGATCTCGCCGAGGGAGGTGCCCCGCATCGGCTCACCGAGACCGGTGCTCACCTCGGCCAGGATCTCGGGGTTGTCGTAGTGGGTGGCCGCCTTGACGATCGCCTTGGCGTAGCGCTCGGGGCTCTCGCTCTTGAAGATGCCCGAGCCGACGAAGACGGCCTGGGC
>DASVEH010000378.1:0-4712 GCA_036380655.1 Candidatus Limnocylindria bacterium
GCGGGAAGGCGGTGCGAGGCACCGCCTTCCTCGTCTGCCGCAGCGGCGCAGCCTGTTCCGATGAGTGGCGATCTCGGCCTTTACTACGCCGCCGACCTGCACGGATCGGACCTCTGCTTCAAGAAGTGGCTCAATGCGGGCCGGTTCTACGGTGCCGACATCGTCGTCATCGGTGGAGACCTGACCGGCAAGGTGCTCGTTCCGATCGTCCCGGCCCGCAACGGATCAGCGTCCTGGTCGGCGACATGGGATGGACGCGCCGTGAGCCTCGAGACGCGCGCGGAGGTGGAGGCTTTCACGCGGTCGGTTCGGGAACGCGGCGCGTACGGTTTCGAGACGACGGCGGACGAAGTGGAGGCTATCCGCGGCTCGGCGGATCTCGAGCGTGCGGTCTTTGCCAAGCTCAAGGTGGCGGCCATGGAGGAGTGGGTGGACCTCGCCGATGCGCGCCTTGCCGATGGCGGCCCGCGCGCGATCGTGATGCCGGGCAATGACGATCCGAAGGAGATCGATGCCGTCCTCGAACGCTCGCGGACCCTGGAAAACGCCAACGGACGCGCCCTGGAGCTCGCACCCGGCATCTGGATGGCGTCCCGCGGCGAGTCGACGCCGACGCCGTGGAACACGCCACGCGAGCTGAGCGAAGAGGTGCTCGGCGAGCGCATCGCCAGCGTCGTCGAACAGCTTCCCGCCGACGCCACGACGATCTGGAACATCCACATGCCACCGCATGGCACGGGGATCGACGAGGCGCCACTCCTGGATGATCATCTGCGAGTGCAATACGACGGTTCCGGCGAGCCGGTGATGCGCCCGGTCGGCAGCGAGTCGGTCCGCGACCTGATCCTCGACCGCCAGCCGACCCTGGCGCTCCACGGCCACATTCATGAGGGGCGCGGACGGTACAAGCTCGGCCGCACCGTCGGCTTCAACCCGGGAAGCCGGTACGAGGACGGCGCGCTCATGGGCCTCCTCCTGCGAATCTCGGCCGGGAAGGGCGTCCGCGACCACGCATTCACCGTCGGTTGAGCGCCGCCGTGTCCACCGTGCTCAAGCACCCGGTCGAGGAGACCCAGAGGATCCTGGCGAGCGCCGATGAGCGCGGCGTCCTGCTGCGAGCTATCGGTGGGATCGCCATTGCCCTCCGCGCGCCGAGCGTCCGCCGGCTGCATCCGCCACGCACCTATCACGACATCGACCTTGCGACCCGTGGCGGTGCGTCGTCCGCCGTGACCGATCTCTTCGTCGCCCTCGGCTATACGGCGTCGGACCGCTTCAACAAGCTGAACGGCTCCGAACGCCTCCTCTTCCACGATGAACACGGGCGACGCGTCGACGTCTTCGTGGACCGGCTGCGCATGTGCCATACGCTCGAGTTCGGCAGCCGCCTCGCCGACGAGCCCGTGACGCTTTCGCTTGCCGACCTCGCTCTCTCCAAGCTCCAGATCATCGAGATGACGCCCCGTGACGGCCAGGATCTGCTCGCCCTCTTCGCCGATCACCCGCTCGGGGAGCATGCCGCGGACGGCATCGACGTCGATCGAATCGTGGCGTTGTGCGCGACGGACTGGTCATGGTGGCGCACGGTCACCGACAACCTGCGTTCCTTCGTGGACCGATGGAGCGCGGCTCAATCGGGCCTCGAGCGCGCAGCCGCTCCGCGAGTCGCCTCGCTCCTGCAGCGTCTCGACGATGCGCCGAAGACCCTGGGATGGCGGATGCGTGCGCGACTCGGTGCGCACAAGCGTTGGTACGAGCTGCCCGAGGAGGTCAGGTAGGAGAGCTCGGTCGCAGGCCGACTTCCACCGTGACTCGGTGGATGACGTTGTTGCCGTAGCCGCCCTCGTTCCAGATCGGCTCAGTGGGCTGCCGGTTTCCGGCCTCGTCCGTCGCACGGACCTCGAGGAGGTGGCGGCCCGGATGGGTGGGAGACCACGGAAGCGCCCAGGACACGGGGCCTGTGCCATCGAGCGGACCCTCCACCCGGGCCGGGAGCCAGCTGCCGTCGATCCCGATCTCGACGTCGGTAACCTGGCCTTCACCGGACCACGCAATGCCGCGCAGGGTCACCGGCTGCGGTGCCAGCCTGGCGCCCTCGAGTGGCCAGGTGAAGAGCGAGCGCACCCGCATCGGCCCGACCGGCGTCTCGTCGGGCACTCCCTTCTCGCCCCTATACCGGTACTTGCGCGGGAAATGGCCACCGAACGGGTGCTCGACCGCGGTGATCGAGGTGAGCCACTTCACCGAGCGCATCCCGTAGTGCCCCGGCACCACGAGCCGGACGGGGAACCCGTGCTCCGGAGTGAGTGGTTCGCCTCCCATCGTCCAGGCCAGCATCGGTCCGTCCGTCGTCGCCGTGGCCAGGTCCAGATTGAACTGGTAGGGGATCGCGCCCTCCGGTTCGACGGCGCCGCGATCCGCGCCGGTGAAGACGAGCTCGACTACGCTCCGCCGGGGCCGGCACTCCGCGAGGAGATCGACCAGCCGAATGCCACCGAAGCTCGCGGTGCTCACGGCCCCGAGGCCCCACGGCGTGCCAGGCGGCGTCGGCGTCATGAGTGCGCGGCCGTTGCCCGCGCATTCCAGCGTGATGGTGCGCTCCACGGCGGGCAGGGCGGCGAGCTCGTCGAGCGTCCACGTTCGCGGCCGCTCGAAGGCACCGACAAGGTCGAGACGCCAGCTCCGGACGTCGAGGGCGGGGACCGGGAAGTTGCAGCGGACGTAGAAGCGATCGATGGGAACCCCGTCCTTGAGATCCGACAGGGCCGCCTCGGCGTTGGGCGGGTCGTCCGTGTGCCGGATCACGATCGGTTCGGGGTCCGATCACGGAGGTAAAGCACCTACGCCGGCCACCACATCGCGGCGTCGACATCCACTTCCAGTCGGTCGTTCGGCTCCGCCAGGCCGGACCTGGCTGCCTCGCGGGCGACCGCCACGGCGATGGAGCGCGAGACTGCCCGCAGCTGCGAGACGGGCGGGTAGAGCGCGCCGGCGGTGAGGCGCTCGGCACTGACCGCCTCTGCGGTCTTCGGATCCGAGTCCCAACGAACGAAAGGGGTGCCGTCCGGTGTCAGGTGGGTGAAGAGGGCCGAGATCACGGCCTGCGATACCGAGGTGCGCGACATGATCGGCAGTATTTGGGCGATTCCCCGGAGCAATCGAAGGTTCACCGCTGCGCACCTGGGCCTCGCGCTGCTGGTCGGCGCAGTGATCGGCGGCGGGGGCACCTTTGCACTCCGCGGGGGCATCCCCATGGCGGGCGCCGTGGGGACCGGCGCCGAGGCGGCACCGCCGAGGGCCACAATCACGGCCGACGAAGTGAATACCACCGCCACCGAGCAATACGCCGGCTGGTATCTGCGACCGCCGATCGGCGCGGGCGCCTGGGCCGCCGAGACAGAGCAGTACACCGACAAATGGTACAAGCGGGCAACTGATCTCGCTGGCTCGACGACGGCCACCGAGCAGTACTACTCGTACTATATCGGCGACCGTAGCGACGACTAAACCAGGCGTTGCTCGTCTCCCGGCACGCCACCGCCGCAGGTGCATTCGGCCCCGTGATCGGCAGGTTTTCTGGAGCAGTTGAACGATTAGGCACTCGTGTGGTGTCAGGTAGCTGTCGACCGGCTTCCAGGAAGGTCAAATGAGCCCACAGGTGCCCCGCATCGAAGACGTCGCTGTACCGAGCCGCGGGGCATCGTTTGAGGAGCGCTCGTTGAAAGGGCGCCTGCGGGGCGCGCGAGCGGATCTGCCCGACCGGTTGTTTGACCGGGCACGGCGCGGCGAAATCCGGGCCTTCGAGGCGATGGTGCAACCGCACCTTGCTCCGCTGTACCGGCTCGCAGCTGCCATGGTTGGATCGGAGGAGGCACGGGACGTGACACAGGACACATTGGTGGTCGCATGGCGCAAGCTTCACCATTTGAGGCAGCCGGATCGCCTGGAAGCGTGGCTGCGCAGCATCATGATGAACCGAGCTCGAAATGTTCTACGAGGGCGGCGCCGCCACCCATCTATCCGGTTCGATCCGGCCGCCGGCCACGCCCACGGCCTGCAGTACGAGCCAATGAACGCGCTGGCAGGGACGTGGGCCATCGAGGACGCGCTGAGGATGCTCCGTCCGGACGAGCGCGCCGTGATCGTCCTCCACTACCTCGCCGATTTACCACTTCGCCAGGTTGCCGTCACCCTCGGAATTGCTGAGGGAACTGCCAAGTCACGCTTGCATGCGGCTCTGCGATCGCTGCGCAACACGTTCGGGAGAGACGAAGCATGAACCGGCATAGCGGTGGCCAGGCACCCGGACCGCTTCCGCCGCAGGTCGAGGCCTACTTCGGCGAACTGAAGCGCATCGACCCGCCCGATGACTTGATGGCAGCAGTGGTGACGGAGATCGAAGCCATTCGGCCCCTCACGCGGTTCTCCTGGATGCCAGCCACGGCGCTTGCCGCCGCGGCACTTGTGCTCGCTCTGTACGCCACGACCTCAGTCCTTCCCTCGGCGAGGGATTGGGCGGGCGCTAGTCCGTCAGCGGCCCCCCCCGGCACACCCGAGGAAAGCTCGTCTCCGCAGGCGACGCCGATTTTCATGAGCCCCCCGCCCAGAGGCACCGTTCCGCTCGCCGGTAGCGTCGAACGGGAGATACAGCTTGGTGATGAGGCGAATCCCTCGACCTTCGGGCATGGCTCCCTGTGGCTCTCGAGCGATCC
>DASVEH010000379.1:0-2721 GCA_036380655.1 Candidatus Limnocylindria bacterium
GGGCTTCACGATGAAGCCCCTGTGCGTCGCCGCGGGCGGGCGGTACACTCGATCACGCCCATCCGACGCCCAGACAAGAGGAGGTTGGACGCTGTCATGATCCTCCACCCGGCCTCGCGATCGCGGCGACTGGCCTTTCCCGGCATGGGCTCCGCCGACCGCACGGCCGCGGCGCTGGGGCGCCGCCTGGACGACGACTATCACTGGTTCCGGTCGATCGCGCCGGGCGGGATCCAGGTCATCGACGCGGTGGTGGTCGGACCGGGCGGCACCTGGACGCTCACGATGGCCGGCGAGCGCGGCCGCTTCGCCCGGCGCAACGGCCACTGGTACACCTGGAACCGATCGACCGAGTCTTGGGTTCCGTGGGACGCCGGCCCGATCACCGCCGCCCGCCTTGCCGGCCGTCGGCTGAGCCTCTACCTGGAGCGCGCCGGACTCCCGGCCGCCGTCGAGCCGATGCTGCTGCCGCCGAGCGGCATGGACGTCGTCGTCGACGCGGCGGAGCCGACCGGCCTGACCATCGAAGCCGAGCTGGAGCGCGTGGCGAGCCGGGTCAGCGCCGAGGAGCGTCTCAGCCAGGCGCAGGTGGACCGGATCGTGGCGCTCCTGGATCCGCGTCAACCGCTGCCGCGGCTGGCTCAGGCGACACCGAACGGGTGAGCCGCGCGTACAGCAGAACGATCACGGCGCCGGCCGTCCAGCCCGCGAGCACGTCGGTCGGGTAGTGAACACCCAGCCATACGCGCGAGAGACCGATGAGCAGCACCAGGACGGCGAGCCCTCCCACGATGGCGCGCCGCGCGCCGATCGGCAGCCGTGAGCGCATGACGAGGACGGCGAGCACTCCGTAGGCGACCATCCCGAGCGCCGAATGGCCCGATGGGAAGCTGAATCCGTGCTCGACGAGGATCGGCTCGAGCAGGTCGGGGCGGGCGCGCGCCACGGTCGCCTTGAGGAGCTGGTTGCCGACGGAGGCGAGGCCGATCGTGATCGCGCCCGCCAGCCCGTGAAGCCACGGCCCGATCAGGACGCCGACCCCGAACGTGACGAGCGCCACCACGGTCACGGCTCCGGTCGAGCCGAGCTCGGTGATCCAGCGCAGCGGAGCAAGGGGGCCGCGCAGGGCCTCCGATCGGATGAGCGCGATCACGGCCCGGTCGAACGGATCGCTGACGCTGGTGCTGACGGCGATTGCCAGCAGCCCGACGATCAGGACGCCCAGGGCGATGGCCACGACGGTGGCGGCGCGCAGGTTCATCGGCACCGTCAGAAGCTCACGAAGTCGACCACCGTCACCGCCCACACGCCGTAGGCGTTGACGAGGATGCCGATGACGATGGCGGCGCGTGCCTCGATCGAGATGCGGTCGCGGAAGACCCATCCCAGCAGGAGGAGCAGGATCGGCAGCACGTCGAGCACGAACCGGTACCCGAGCTGCGCGAAGCCGGGGGCCCCGTGCAGGAGGTCCGGGATGAGTCCCAGCACGACGGCGATCCAGCCGTAGGCGACGATCGGCGACCGGCTCCGTGCCTTTGCCAGCCAGAGCAGGATCGGCATCGTCAGCAGCAGGGAGGCGCCACTCCAGTTCGGTCGGAACCACGGGAAGGCGTCGACGTAGTCGAAGCCGCGCATGAAGATGAGGTGCAGGTGGCGCGGCACGTACTCGATCGAGAGCACGCCCTTGGCATACCACGGCTCGTCGAGCACGCCCGGGATGAGTCCGTACCCGAACTCGAGCGGCGTCCCGAAGCGGGCGACGTTGTAGGCCGCGACGAGCAGCGCGGGGACGGCCACGCCCGCCAGCAGGAGCACGCCGGCGCGAAGCTCGGCCGGCGGCGGCAACCGCAGGCCAGGCGGAAAGGGAAGACGAAGGAAGAGCGCAAGGAAGAGCGGCAGCGTCAGGCCGACCGGGAGCCGGGAGGCGGCCGCGCAGCCCAGCAGCACGCCGGCCAGCAGGGGCCAGCGACGCCCGATGGCGAGGTGGAGCGCGAGGAGCGCGAAGAAGACCGCCACCACCTGGGCGTGGAGCCAGACCGTCCCCGTGCCCGCCACCCACCAGTGCACGCTGCCGACGGCGAAGGCCGCGGTGAGCCAGTTGGCGGGTACGAAGGCGACGCCCGATCGCCGCAGGAGCAGCCAGACGAGAGCGACGTTGGCGCCACCGAAGAGGGCGCTGGCGATCCCCTGGTCGAAGCCGGCGCCGAACGCCGCGACGAAGGGCAGGAGCACGATGGCGGGCATCGGCGGGAATGGCGAGTACCAGCCGCCCTCCGCGCGTGGCACGAGCTCGAGCCAGGGCATCGGCTCATCGATGTGGAGGCGGCCGTGCAGAAATGCGTCGGCCAACGGCAGGAAGCTGTCCAGCGCCACTCGCTCGGAGACGGTGACCAGGTAGAGCAGGGCGGAAGCTGATGCCAGGGCCAGGAGGCCGATCGTTCGGCTGTGGCGTTCCAGCCATTCGGCCGGCGCCGGGCGCTCGATGACCTCGCCGTTGAGTACCATCGGTCTCCCTTCGCTCCCGGTGGCATGCACCCCACGCACGGCGACAGCTCGACCGCGGCAGCTCGGCCTCCGCTCACGGCACTCATCGCCGAAGCGCTGGTGCTCTTCCTCGCGCTGCGCATCGGACTATCGCTGCTCGGGGCGATCATCGCAACGACCGGGGTCTGGTCGCCCTGTCATTTCGAGGAGGCGCTCAACGGCTGGCGCACGATGCCC
>DASVEH010000380.1:0-5354 GCA_036380655.1 Candidatus Limnocylindria bacterium
GACGCGGGTCTCATCGGCGTCGCCCGAGCCGGGGCCTGCCGCGTCGGCGCCCTCGAGCGCGCGGGTCATCGCCTCCGCCGTGTGGAACCGCGAGGCGGGCTCACGACGCAGCGACTGGAGGATCGCGGCCTCGAGGCGCGCGGGGAGGCCCGGCACGAACGTCGAGGGCGGCCGCACGTCGCCTGCCGCGTGGGCGGCGCTGATCTCCTCCGGCGTCCGACCGGCGTACGGCATGCGCCCCGTCAGTGCCTCGTAGAGCACGACGCCGAGGCTGAACAGGTCGCTGGCTGGCGTGAGAGCATCGCCGTGGAGCTGCTCCGGTGACATGAACTGCAGGGAGCCGATGCTCGTGTCCCCCTCGAGGGCCTCGTTCGGCGCCCGCGCGATGCCGAAGTCGATCAGCTTTGCCGGGCCGGGACCGAGCATCACGTTTCCCGACTTGACGTCGCAGTGGACCAGCCCGCGATCGTGGACGAGCCGCAGACCGGCGAGAAGCTCGCGGCCGATGCGGAGGACCTCGTCGCGCGAGAGGGGGCCGTCGGCGTCGATGACCTGGCGCAGCGACCGATGCGAGTCGAGCAGCTCCATGACGATGAAATGGGCATCGCCGGAGCTTCCCGAATCGTAGACGTGGACGAGACTGGGGTGTGACAGTGACGCGGCGGCGCGCGCCTCGGCCAGGAACCGCTCGACGAACCCGGCGTCGTCGGCGTACGGCTGAGACAGGACCTTGATCGCGACGTCCCGCTCGAGCCGGACGTCCCGGGCGCGATACACCCGGGCCATGCCACCGCGCGCCAGGGGCGCTTCGATGCGATACCGCTCGGCGAGCATGCGGCCGACCACCAGATCGTCGCGCGGTGCGTCCGTCATGCCCTTGCCTGCGCGAGGATGGTGGCCGAGGCATCGCGCGCTGCCTCGATCGCGCCCAGTGCCGCGGCCAGGCGCTCGAGTGGCGCGGCGGTCAGGGCCGATCCGCCCTCACCGAGGGCGATCCGCAGCGCGCGATCCGCGGTCGCCGCTTCGTCGCCGAACGCCGCGAACTCCTCGGCAGCGGCGCGCGCCGCTTCGAGATCGTCCGCCCGGGTCGCCGCCAGGATCGACTCCACGGACCTGATCATCGCATCCGTCGTCTCGATCCAGACCGGCAGCGTCGGCAGGTCCGTCTCCCAGTCCGCGACCGCCTCGTGATCGGAACGCGCCCGCTCGACCATCCTCTCGGCTTCGTCGATCGACCCGCCGTCAAGGGCACCGAGCGCCTCCTCCAGCACGCTCGGCAGGCCGACCGCCCGCCGGCGCAGCTCGACGAAGGCATCCGCCGCCGGCACCGCCGCGCGAAGCTGCGCGGAGATCGAGCTGAGCTCGCCGGCCGCGATGGGGGCAGGGGGACGGCTGGCATCCGGCCGCCAGGCCGATCGAGCCGCGGCCAGGGCGGCAACGGCGCGGCGTGCCGGGGCGACGGCGCGCTCGGCATCGGCGATGAGGATGGCGGCCTCCTCGAGGCGTGGCCCCGGCGGATCGTCGCCCGACACCACGCCGGCGGCGGCGGCACGCGCTGCATCGAGGCCCGGCTCTGCCGCCTCTCTCAGCACGTCGAGGGCGGCGACGGCCCGCGCGGCACGCTCCGCGACGAGGCGCTCGGCGCCCAGCGCGACGGCCGGGTCGGCGACACGTGGCCCCAGCAGGGCGGCAAGCCCGAGCACCGCGACGGCGGTGGAGAGGGCGGAGCGCGTGCCTATCATGGGCGGATGGTCTCGGTCGACGCGCTGCGTCCGCTCCCCAAGGCGGAGCTCCACCAGCACCTGGACGGTTCGGTCCGCCCGGCCACGGCGGCCGAGCTCGCCGGTGCCGTCGGCCTGGCCCTCGATCCCGACGAGGCGCGCCGGCGGATGGTCGGTCCCGAACGCTGCGCCAACCAGGCGGAGCTGCTCGGATACTTCGACCTGCCCATCTCGCTGCTGCAGTCGGGCGAGGCGCTGGAGCGCGTCACCGCCGAGCTGGTCGAGGACCTCATGCACGACGGCGTGCGGTACGCAGAGATCCGGTGGGCGCCGCGCCTCCACCTCGAGCGCGGCCTGTCGGTCTCGGCGGTGCTGGAGGCCGTGGCGTCGGGCATCGCGCGCGCCGCACTGGCGCACGGGCCCGCGACGCCGCTGATCGGCCTCGTCGTCACCGCCATGCGCTCGCATCCTCCCGCCGCCAACGTCGAGCTGGCCAGGAGCGCAGCGGCCTTCGGCCCGCCGATCGTCGGGTTCGACCTGGCCGGCCCGGAGGTGGCGTGGCCTGCGCCGCCCCACGCGGCCGCCTTCAACGCCGCCCGCGACGGCGGGCTGTCGCTGACCGCGCATGCCGGCGAGGTCGCCGGTCCGCAGCGCGTCCGCGAGGTCCTCGATTTCGGCGTCCGCCGGGTGGCCCACGGCGTCACCGCGGCAGAGGACGATGCCCTCCTCGCCATGCTTCGCGGCCGCGACATCACGCTCGACCTGTGCCCGACCTCGAACGTGCAGGCCGGCATCGTGGCGAACCTGGAGAGCCACCCCATCGCAGCGCTCCACCGGGCGGGCGTCAGCGTGACGCTGTCGACCGACGATCGCACGGTCACCGGCACCACCCTCAGCGAGGAAATGGCACGGACGGCCGTGGCGACCGGCCTCGACGATGCAGAGCTGGCGGCCATCGCGCTGAACGGGTTCGCCCGCGCCTTTGCGTCTCCGGCCATGATCGCGCCGATCCGGGCCGAGGCCGAGCGCGCCTGGGCCGCCTGGCGCGCCGGGGCCGCCATCAGCTGACGCGCGTCGCGAGGAGCGCCAGGACCGCCGACGGGTCCTCCGCGACGGCATCGGGCCTTCGCTCGCCCTCGAGGCCCGCCGCCTGGGTCGCGTCGGCCACCCCCGTGAGCACCAGGATGGCGGCGCAGCCGGCGCGATGGGCGCCGACCACGTCGGCGTCCGGGTTGTCCCCGACGACGATCGCCTCGGGAGGCGCGACCCCGGATGCGTCGAGCATGGCCTCGAACATGGCCGGCGACGGCTTGCCGATGACCTGCGGCGTGATGCCGGTGGCCGTGGCCAGGGCCGCCACGATCGATCCCGCGCCGGGCAGGAAGCCGACGGCGGTCGGATACCGAGCGTCGGCATTCGTGGCGATCAGGCGGGCACCGTCCGCCACGGCGCGCATGGCGACCGACAGCCGGCGGTAATCGACGTGCGGGTCGAGCCCGACGATGACCGCGTCGTACGTCCGCGCCAGTCGGCCGCCGGCGTGGTCGGCGGCCGCCGCGTCATCGGCCATCACCACCTCGAACCCGGCGGCATCCAGCTCGACGCGCATGCCCTCGGCGCCGATCGCCATCACCGACCGCACGTCCGGGGCACGGCGCCGCAGATGCTCGATGGTCGCGGAGGTCGAGGTGACGATCTCGTCGACCGTGGTGGCGATCCCCATGCCGGCCAGACGCTCGACGTAACCCTGGCGCGCGACCATCGAGTTGTTGGTGGCGAACCTGACGGCCGCGCCGGACGAGTGGAGCGTCTCGATGAGCTCGCGCGCGCCCGGAATCGGCTCGTGGCCTCGATAGACGACCCCGTCGAGGTCGAAGATGACGAGGCGGACGCGATTCGGCAGGCCCATGTCGCCGGATGATACGGGTGGCAGGCTGTGATTGAGCCTTGAGTCGGCGATCGGCAAGGAAGTATGATGCCGCAGATTCTGCGCCAGGTGCCCATGGCCCGAACGCAGCCCCGAGGCGCCGCGAGGTTCGCGGCTGAGCGCACCCAGAAGGTGTGGAGGAAACAGATGCGGAAGACCCCCAGCTCGATGATGGCCATCCTGGCCATCCTGATGCTGATCCTCGCGGCCTGTAACGGCGGCGGCGAGAGCCCAGCGGCCAGCGAGCCAGCTGGCAGCGAGCCAGCGGCCAGCGAGCCTGCCGAGAGCGAGCCCGCCGAGAGCGAGCCTGCCGAGAGCGAGGCACCGACGGGCCTGGCGGCCTGCGGCCACGAGGACAGCGGCGACGCGCTTCTCATCGGTGGCGTCACCGACGTCGGACAGCTGGAGGACAAGTCGTTCAACGAGGGCGGCTGGTGCGGCACGATCGCCGGCGCCACCGCGGTTGGCGGCTCGGCCAAGGTCATCGTGACCGAGGACCCGGCCGACTACCAGAACAACATGCAGACCTTCATCGACCAGGACTACGACGTGATCGTCACCTACGGATTCGCCCTGGGCAATGACACGGCGATCGCCGCCAAGGCGAACCCGGAGATCCAGTTCATCGGCCTCGACCAGGCCATCTGCGTCGACGAGAACGGCGATCCCGATCCAACCTTCGCCTGCGCGGGCGACGCGGCCGAGCTCCTGCCGAACTACCAGGGCCTGATCTTCGCGGAGGCGCAGGCAGGCTACCTGGCCGGCATCGTGGCCGGCACGATCACCGAGACGAATGTCATCGGCACCATCGGCGGCATCGAGTCGGTCCCGCCGGTCAAGGCCTACATCGGCGGCTACGAGAACGGCGCGAAGTCGGTCAACCCCGACGTCGAGGTGCTCATCTCGTACGTGTCCGAGGACATCACGACGGCGTTCAACGACCCGACCACTGGCGCGTCGCTGGCTGAGCAGATGATCGGCCAGGATGCGGACGTCATCTTCCAGGTCGCCGGACTGTCCGGCCAGGGCGCCCTCGAGGCGGCCTGCGATGCCGATGTCTACGGCATCGGCGTCGACGTCGACCAGGCTCTGGCGCTGCCGAACCTGACCTGCATCGTCACCAGCGCGGAGAAGAAGCTGGTCGAGGCAGTCAGCGAGGCGATCCAGCGGGTCGCGGACGGCTCCGCCGTCGGTGGCACGCTGCTGCTCGACGCTTCCTCGGATCCGCCGAAGGTCTCCGCGTCGGAGTTCCACAACCATCCGGACCTGCTCACCGACGAGCTCCAGACGGCGCTCGACGACGCAACGGCCGCGATGGCGGCGGGCGACCTCGACCCGTGCGAAGGCGACGGGGAGTGCCCGTTCGAATGATGCCGGCACGCTTCGGCTGAGCCGGAGCGACAGGCACGATCGAGAGGCGGGTCCAACCGTGGGGCCCGCCTCTCTCATGGTTCAGCCGCGGAGGGGCCGATGAGCGAACTCCCGAGCAAGGGCGCGCACGTCCCGGCGATCGAGATGCGCGGCGTCACCAAGCGCTATCCGGGCGTGCTCGCGAACGATCACATCGACCTCGACGTGCGGCCCGGCGAGATCCACGCCCTGCTCGGCGAGAACGGCGCCGGCAAGTCGACGCTCATGCGGGTGCTGTCCGGCGACGTCACCGATCACGAGGGCGAGATCCGGCTGGCCGGGGAGCCGGTGCGGTT
>DASVEH010000381.1:0-8760 GCA_036380655.1 Candidatus Limnocylindria bacterium
CACCTGCGACGCTCGAGGCCTGCCGCCAGTCCGATGCGATCCTGCTCGGCGCCGTCGGCGGCCCCCGATGGGACGACCCATCGGCCGCGGCCCGCCCGGAGGACGCGCTGCTGGCCCTCCGCTCGGAGCTCGAGCTGTTCGCCAACCTTCGTCCCGTCACCGCCCATCCCGCCCTCGAAGCCGCGTCGCCGCTGCGCCCGGAGGTTCGGGCCGGTGCCGACGTGCTGATCCTGCGCGAGCTGACCGGCGGCCTCTACTTCGGCCGTCCCCAGGGCCGCGAGACACACGACGGCGTCGAATCGGTGGTCGACACGCTGCGCTACACCCGACCCGAGATCGAGCGGATCGTGGAGCTCGGCTTCGAGCTGGCCGAGGGCCGCCGCGGGCACCTCACCAGCGTCGACAAGGCCAACGTGCTGGCCTCGAGCCGGCTCTGGCGCGAGGTGGTCGTCGAGGTCGCCGAGCGCCATCCATCGGTCACCGTCGAGCACGCGCTCGTGGACTCGACCGCCTACCTTCTCCTCACGCAGCCCGCGCACTACGACGTGATCGTCACCGAGAACCTGTTCGGCGACATCCTCTCCGACGAGGCGGCGGCCATTGCCGGGTCACTCGGCCTGCTGGCGTCCGCCAGCCTCGGGACGCGGACCACGCCCGCTGGGCGCTTCGGCCTCTACGAGCCGGTGCACGGCAGCGCGCCGGGTATCGCCGGCCAGGGAGCGGCCAACCCGCTGGCCACCGTCTCCAGCGCCGCGCTCATGCTGCGCCTCTCGCTCGGCGAAGCCGATGCGGCGGATTCGCTCGAGGCGGCGGTGGACGCCTGCCTCGACGACGGCCCGCGCACCGGCGACCTGGGCGGCACGGACGGCACCGAGTCGGTCGCCGGCTTCCTGCTCGCCCGCATCGGCCATGGCGCGGAGGTGGCGGCATGAGCGCTCCGATCCTCCTCTACGACACGACCCTGCGCGACGGCACGCAGCGCGAGGGCCTCGTCCTGAGCCTGGCCGACAAGCTGAAGATCGCGCGGCGCCTGGACGAGGCGGGCTTCCCGTACATCGAGGGCGGCTGGCCGGGCTCGAACCCGAAGGACGAAGAGTTCTTTGCCGCCGCCCGGTCCATGACCTTCCGCCACGCGCGGCTGGCCGCCTTCGGGTCGACCCGCCATCGCTCGCACACCGTCGAGAGCGATCCGAACCTGCGAGCCCTCATCGCCGCCGACACGCCGGTGACGACCATCTTCGGGAAGAGCTGGCTGCTCCACGTCACCGACGTGCTGGGCGCCACCGCCGACGAGAACCTGGCCATGGTCCGCGAGTCGGTCGCCTACCTTCGCGCGGCCGGGCGCGAGGTGGTCTACGACGCCGAGCACTTCTTCGACGGCTACAAGGCCGATGCGGCCTACGCCCTGGCCACCCTTCGTGCCGCGGTCGACGCGGGCGCGACGACGGTGGTCCTGTGCGATACCAACGGCGGATGCCTCACCGATGAGGTGGCCGCCCTGACGCGGAACGTGGGTGCCGAGCTGGGAACGGGCGTGACCCTCGGCATCCACGTTCATGACGACGCCGGCCTGGCGGTGGCAAACTCCCTCGCTGCCGTCCAGGCCGGTGCTCGTCACGTCCAGGGAACCATCAACGGCTACGGCGAACGCTGTGGCAACGCGAACCTGGTCACCATCTGGGCCAACCTGGGCCTGAAGCTGGGGCTGCCGACCGTGCCGGCCGCCGACGACCTGCGGCACCTGCCGGAGCTCAGCCGCTTCGTGGCGGAGGTCGCGAACATCGCGCCCGACGCGCACGCACCGTACGTCGGCACGAGCGCCTTCGCCCACAAGGGGGGCGTGCACGGCGCCGCCACCGCCCGGGTCGAGCAGGCCTACCAGCACGTGGATCCGGCTGTGGTGGGCGGCACGTCGCGGCTGGTCGTCAGCGAGCTCGGCGGCAAGGCCAACGCGGCCTGGCGCGTCCGACAGCTGGGCCAGCTGGCGTCGGAGGGCCTCGACCCCGCGGAGCTGTCACGGCTCGTCAAGCAGCTCGAGTCCGAGGGGGCCAGCTTCGAGGGCGCCGACGCATCCTTCGAGCTCCTCGTCCGCCGCCGGCGCGACGACTACGTGGCCCCATTCCGGATCGTCGACTTCACCGTCATCGTCGAGCGCCGCAACGGCGCCGGACCGCGGGCCGAGGCCAGCGTGAAGGTCGAGGTCGACGGCGAGGTGCTGCACACCGCGGCCGACGGCAACGGCCCGGTGAATGCGCTCGACCTGGCCCTGCGCAAGGCGCTCGGGGCGTTCTACCCGGCCCTCGACCAGGTTCACCTGGTCGACTACAAGGTCCGCATCATCGACGGCGAGGCCGCCACCGGCGCGCGGACCCGCGTGATCATCGAGACCGGGCACGAGACGGGAACGTGGATCACGGCCGGGGCCGACGCGAACATCATCGCCGCCTCGCTGGCGGCGCTCCACGACTCGCTCGAGTACGCCATCTGGCGGCTCGACGCGCGGCCGGAGCGGCGTGACGAGCGCAGCTCGTCACACGCGGCGCACAACCGGACGCCCCTGACCGCGGGCGAGCCGTCATGACCGCCGTCGAGCCCCGTCCCGCCTCGGCCCCGGCGGCCATCGGCGCCTGGGCCTACTTCGAGGGGGCGGTCGTGCCCATCGGTGAAGCCAATGTGAGCGTGGCGACCCATACCTTCAACTACGGCACCGCCGTGTTCGAGGGCATTCGCGCCTACCGCCAGGACGACGGCGGCACCGCCATCCTGTTCGCCCGCGAGCACTACGAGCGGCTGCTCCGCAACGCGCGCCTGCTGCGCGCATCGGTCCCCGAATCGGCCGACGAGCTGGTCGAGATCACGCGCGACCTGCTGCGCCGCAACGCCCACGAAGGCGACGCCTACGTCCGGCCACTCGTCTACAAGTCGGCACGCACCATCAGGGTCAAGCTGACCGGCCTCGAGGACCGCGTGACGCTCTTCACCATCCCGCTCGGCGACTACCTGCCGACCGGCGGCATCCGCGTCACCGTGTCCGCCTGGAAGCGGGTCAGCGACAACGCCATCCCGGCCCGCGGCAAGATCAGCGGCTCGTATGTCAACGCGGCGTTCGCCGCCGAGGACGCGCATGCCGCCGGCTATGACGACGCCATCCTCCTGACCGATGACGGCCACGTTGCCGAGGCCTCGGCCGCCAACCTGTTCGTGGTCCGTGGCAACGAGATCGCCACGCCTCCGTTGACCGATGACGTGCTGGCCGGGATCACGCGCTCGGCGATCCTGCGCATCGCGGCCGATGCGGGCCTCGACGTTATCGAACGACGCATCGACCGATCGGAGCTCTACCTCGCCGACGAGGTGTTCCTGACCGGCACCGGCGTGCAGGTCGCCCCGATCTCGTCGATCGACGAACGGCCGGTCGGGAGCGGCGAGTTCCCGACATCCCTCGACATCCAGCGTCGCTACTTCGCCGCGGTGCGAGGCACCGACGAGCGCTATGCCGACTGGCTCACCCCGATCTGAACCGCCCCCGAGAGGCGACCCCAAGGAGACCGTACACCGATGACCCTTTCCCAGACCGACCCCACCCCGGCCCTGAGCATCGAGCGCTGGTCGGCCACCAGCGGCAGCGAGCGCGGCAGCCGCGCCTCACTGGTCCTCCATGGCGGCGGACACCGCTGGCGCGCGCACGCCGACGGCAACGGCGCGGTCGACGCGCTCATGCGCGCCGTCGACGACGCCCTGGCGCCACTGCTCGGCGAGGGCGTGGCGCTGGCCACCTACGACGTGCATGCCACCGGGCCGGGCCACGAGACGAAGGCATCCGTCTCGCTCTCCGTCCGCTCGCGCGCGGATGCCGACGGACCGCTCTACCCAGGCCGCTCCGTGAGCGAGAACGTGCTCGAGGCCTCGGTCGGAGCCTACGTCGACGCCGTCAACGCGCTGCTGGCCGACACCGGCGTCGACGTGGCCTCGGCCGTGCCGTCACCGGGGACCACGGACACCCACGAGACCGATCCCGAGCACCGCTCCGGCGCCAAGGACCGGATCATGTCGGCCTACAACCACTGAGGCGCAGGCTCGCTCAGCCCAGGCTGGCGGCGGCGACACGCAGGTCGGCAACGAGCTGGGCGCGCATCGAGGCCCGCGCATCGTCCGGGGCGCGCAGGACCGCGGATGGATGGATGGTGCCGAGGGTTGGTCCGAGGTCCGAAGGCAGCACCTCCCCGTGCTGGCGAGTGACCCGGAACGCCGTGCCGAGGACCGCCTGCGCCGCGGTCGCGCCGAGGCACACGATGAGCTCGGGCGCCACCCGGGCCACCTCGGCGCGGAGCCACGGGTAGCAGGCCTCGACCTCGGCGCGATCCGGCTTGGCGTGGATGCGCCGCTTCCCGCTCGGCGCACGGCGCCACTTGAAGTGCTTCACGACGTTGGTGACGTACACCGCATCGCGATCGATCCCGGCCTCGACGAGCGCCTGATCCAGCAACCGGCCGGCCGGCCCGACGAACGGAGCGCCCTCGAGGTCCTCGCTGTTCCCCGGCTGCTCGCCCACGACCATCAGCCGCGCACTCGGCGAACCGTCCCCGAACACGGTCTGCGTCGCGCGTGCCCACAGGTCGCAGGCACGGCAGCCGCTGGCCAGCTCGCGCAGCGCCCTGATGCTGCGCGCCCGGCTGATCGCCGCGTCCCGTTCCTCCCGGTCGAGCGCATCGGCCATGTCGCCTGGGAGAGCAGAACGGTTGCCAACCGGCGCGCGGCTTGCAAGGGCATCGGCCCATGCACGTGGAGGCATTCCGATGACCGAGGACACCGAGCGCCGCGAGGGCGGCGCATGGATCGGCCAGCACCCGGACGAGAACACCGAGCAGGTCCGCGAGAACCTGGACGATGGTGCCGAGCGGGTGGCCGTCACCAACAACGAGTCGGGCGCCTCGCCGACCGACGAGGGCTGGCCGCAGGGCCATCGCGAGGGTGATCAGGCGGGCGACGACGACGTCCGCCAGGCGGGCGAGAACGGCTGACCGATGGAGCAGGAGCGAGACGCCACCAGCGTCAACGGGCCGGGCGGTTCGCCGCCCGACGAGGGCCTTGCCTACGACCCATCGATGACCGACGAGGACGAGGCCAACATCCCCAAGGAATCCGACGCCGATCCGGAGAGCGAGGCCGGAATCGACGAGGCCTAGCACGCCCCGCCGCGATCCGGCTCGAGACGCCAGTTCCCGTCGGCCTCCAGCAGCAGCCAATCCTGGAAGTAGCGCCCGGTCGGCCGCCTCACCTCACGCCCCGGGAACCTGCGTGTCTGGGCCCACAGGGCTTCATCGGTCTACGTCAGCCAGGGCAACGTGCGTTGGGTGACCGTACTTCTGCATGTCAAGGGCAAAAGTAGTCACCTCCGAGGTAGTGGAACGTATGATTCCGCACGTGACCAAGAACCGGGCGGATGTCGGTACCAACGTCGGGCCGGCACGTCATTCCACGAATTCACCGTCCGAGGAGGCGCTGGACTCGCTCGTGGCTGTCCTGGACGAGATCCGATCAGCCCGCTCGAGGTCCCGGGCCGAGCTCGTCACCCGCACCGGGCTGAGCCGTGGCATCGTCGCTCAGCGCATCAACGAGCTGATCGGCAGTGGCCTCGTCGTCGAGGGGGCTTTCGGGCCGAGCACCGGCGGCAGGCCGCCCCGCCAGATCACGTTCCGCGCCGATGCCGGCCACGTGCTCGTGGCAGACCTCGGCGCAACGAGCATCGACGTCGCCGTTACCGACCTCGAAGGCCGGATCCTCGGTCACCGCGACGAACCGTCCGATATCTCGGCTGGTCCGGAGGCGTGCCTCGAGCGGGTCGACGAGCTGTTCGATGAGCTCACCTCCGCGACGCGAGAGCTCCCGGGACGGCTGTGGGGCATCGGGATCGGTGTCCCTGGCCCGGTCGAATTCAGGAGTGGGCGCCCGGTCTCTCCCCCGATCATGCCGGGCTGGGACGGCTACCCCGTACGCGAACGGTTCGCCGCGCGATACAGCGCCCCGGTCTGGGTGGACAACGACGTCAACCTGCTCGCCCTCGGCGAATGGCGCTCGGGAATCGCTGTCGGACACGACAACGTGGTGGTCGTGAAGATCGGCACCGGGATCGGGGCCGGCATCATCTCGAATGGACGCATTCACCGTGGGGCACAGGGAGCGGCCGGAGACATCGGCCACATCCAGGTCGTCAACGACGCGAGCGTGATCTGCCGCTGCGGGAACATCGGGTGCCTGGAGGCGGTCGCGGGCGGATCCGCGCTCGCCCGAATGGGAGAGGCGGCGGCCCTGGACGGCCGCAGCGAGCGGTTGCGCCTGGCACTCGACCAGCATGACCGCGTGACAGCGGAGGACGTGGCCCGTGCGGCGTCGTTCGGCGATCCAGTCGCCGTCGGCCTGTTGGCCGATGCGGGCCGCCGGGTGGGTCTGACCCTGGCCAGCGTGGTCAACTTCTTCAACCCATCCTTGATCGTCGTCGGCGGAGGGGTGGCGCAGAGCGGGGACCAGCTCCTGGCTGCGATCCGAGAGGCCGTCTACCGGCGATCGCTGCCGCTGGCGACACGTGATCTCCTGCTCAAGAGATCGTCACTCGGCGCGCTGGCGGGCGTCATCGGCGCGTCGAGCATGGTGGTCGAGCAGCTGTTCAGCCGGGACGCACTGGCCCTCTGGTTGAGCTCTGGCGATCCCGCCGCGGTCCCGGAAAAGCTCGCGGTGGCCGGTTCCTAGGAGCGCTCGCCCTCGGCCTGGCTGGGGCGTGGCGGCCGAGGTCCGCCGTCGGATTCGTCGCCGCCCTCCGCAGCGCTTGGCCTGATTGGCGCGACCTCCTCGGCCTCGGGTTCCTCGACGTCGTCGGAGCTGTCCAGGCGCGGGTCCGGCGGTTCCGGCTCGCGGATGGGGCGGTCAGTCATCGGTCCGAGCCTTCGGACAGCAGCCGGTGGTAGTCACGCGCCTCACGGCCCTTCTCCTCTGCGATGCCGGGCGCCATCGACGCGATATCGGCGAGCTGGAGCCGCTGGAGCACCTCGAGATCGTCGCCGATTCGCGCGAGCAGCTTCCGGCGCGCCTTCGGGGAGTGACCGTCACGCGCCGCCATGTGCAGGTCCATGTGGCGCTCGATCCATCGGCTCACACGGCGGACCAAATCGGGCTCATAGCCCAGGCGGGTCAGGATCTGCCTCGCCATCCGCGCGCCCACGCCGGCGTGCCCGATGTACTGCTCCTCGCCGGTGCGCTCCTTGATCGTCGTGCTTCGGCGCTTGCCGATGTCATGGAAGAGTCCCGCCAGCCGCTCGTCGAGGCTCGGCGCCATGCGGGCCATCGTGTCGAGCGAATGGTCGAGCACGGTGAGATGGTGGTACCGCGTCCGCTGGGGGGCGTCCATCTCCTGCCGGATCTCGGGCACCAGGGCATCCAGCCAGCCGTCCTCGAGCGCCGCCCGTACGGCACCGGCCGGATCCGGAGCGAGGAGCATCTCGTCGAGGGCTTCGCGAGTGAGCGGTGATGCGGAGGTTGTCACGGACGCGCTCCGTGCATGGTCCATGCCGTCCGAGGTGATGGCACGCTCGGTGCATATCGGCGCTTCCAGACAAGCATGCTCAGGGGGAATGGGATGCGAACACGAGCCACAGCCGTCGTGGCGCCGGATCCGAGCCAGGAATCGGAGGAGGATCCTGGCCGGCCGCCGGCCTGGACCCAGGACGGAGACTCCCTTTCGGAAGCCGATGACATCGTCCCGTTCTTCGACGGCGACGACTGGCCCGGACACTACGGCGCGGCCAGGCTGGGCATCCCGTAGGCCGATGGAGTGGCTGGGGAGGAGGATTCAAAAATGACGCCCGCCTGCCGTTGGCAGCACGGGCGTCATCGAGCAGAGCTCGGCGGCTCACCATGACGAAGGTAACCGACACGGGCCGGTCCCTCCGATCCGTTCAACGGGCCGGCCGCCAGGTGCGAAGCCTGAGAGTCGCCAGCGAGAGGCCGATGAGCAGCAGTCCGGCACCGACAACCGCTGTTCGCATCGGAAGAACCGAACGGACATCGATGGCTGTGTCGGGCCGCATGCGGCCAGCGAAGGTCAGGCTCTCCATCATCGCGTCGAGGGTTGCCTTGTTCTCCTCGTAGTCGCCCACCCAGTTGGGACCGTCGCTGGTGCTCGCCACCAGCCAGGTACCGTCGCCGAGCTCAATCCAGTAGGAATAGGTTTGGGTTCCGGCTGGCTCGAAGCCGCCATCGGACGCAACCGACTCGATGCGCGTCGCTGGGCGTCCACCGATGGTCGTCTGCTCGCCCGAGGCCTGGGGACCGTCCTGCTGAACGCCGATAGCGACGGCGATGCCGGCGGCCTGGCTGGCTGGAGCCACGGCGAACTCCTCGGGCGAGAAGAATCGGCAGGCTGCGACGTCCTCGGACTCGCCGCCTTCGACGCGTTCGTTCACGTGCCAGCCGGTGGGATAGGCGACGGTGTAGCCGTCGTCGGGATTGGCACATTCCTCTCCGAGGTCCGTGGCGTGGACCGGAGCGGCCAGTCCGAACAGCACGGCGGCGGCGGC
The DNA here is from genome assembly GCA_036380655.1 of Candidatus Limnocylindria bacterium. GTDB lineage: Bacteria > Chloroflexota > Limnocylindria > QHBO01 > QHBO01 > JACDBZ01. The sequence continues at coordinate 8,571 of DASVEH010000381.1, forward strand.
TCCGATGATCCAGAGCAGCCGACGGCTGCTCGTGAATACCTGTGGCGTCATCGGGTTTCTCCTGAACGGACCCGCACAGGCATCTGTGAAGAAGCGGCACCTGTAAACCTGGTCGGGAACAAGGCGCTCCGAACGCCGTCCGCGTTGCAACAACGCCTCGGGTCGTGCAGCGATAACCTGATTCCCTGTC
>DASVEH010000382.1:0-4067 GCA_036380655.1 Candidatus Limnocylindria bacterium
CAGCACCCCGCCACCGAAGGCGCCGATGCGCCCCCCGGTCTCACCCGCCGTGTCGCCGCCGACGCCACCGGCGACCACTCCCAGGACGATCATGACGGGATGGCGTAGACCAGGCGCAGTGCCGTCGAGACACGGTCGAGGTCGCGATCGGGGTAGTCGATCGTCAGTCGTGCGGCCTGGGGGTCAGCGGATGAGCTCATGGTGGTGTCTCCTTCTCGAGTGCGCTGTCGTTCCTGCGGCCGGGCACGCTCAGTCGGCCGCGCGCAGCGCAACCGCCGGCTTGATGGCCGCTGCCCGCGACGCGGGCCATGCGGTGGCTGCCAGAGAGGCGACCAGGGGCAGGCCCAGGATCACGAGCAGCCCCACCCACGGGACGACGAACGGCGGCGGCACGTCGCCGAACGAGTCGGAGCCGGACAGCAGCTGACGGGTCGTGACCAGCCCCAGGACGGCGCCGATCACCGTGCCCTGGACGGCGATGAGGCCGGCCTCGGACAGCATGGCGGCCCGCACGATGCCCGTGCGGAAGCCCATCGCCCGCAGCATGCCGATCTCGTGCCGGCGCTCGCGGACCGCGCGGACCATGACGACACCCAGGCCGGCGATCCCCACGAGCAGGCCGAGGCCGAGGAAGCCCCGCAGCAGGGCGATGAAGCCCAGCAGCTCACCCGTCCCGGCGGTTCCCATTGTGGTGAAGGTGCGGGCGTCAGCCCCGTGCGCGAGGAGATCCGCGTTGACGGCTGCGGCCAGGGCATCGGCGTCGGCGCCGTCTGCCGCCGCGATGTAGAAGCGGTCGACGACCTGCTGGTCGCCGAACAGGGCCTCGGTCACCTCACCGTTGACCAGCGCGCCGTTGCCCAGCCAGTCCGCCTCCCCCACGCCCGCGATCGTGAGCTCGCTGCTCCGCCCGGTGGCCGGATCGACGAAGCTGAAGGTGTCGCCGATCGCCAGCACCGCGTCATCCACGCCCGCCACCAGGAAGTCTTCCGGCACGATGGCCAGCGACGGGTCGTCGAGAACGGCCCGGTAGGCGGCCTCGTCCGAGGCGTAGACGGGGTCGTGTCGGAACAGGCCGGGGGCGCCCTGCTCCAGCAGGTCTGCGTCGAACGACGTGACGGGCCAGGAGCGGCCGACGTCAATGTGTGCGGCGTCGAAGGTCGCAACGCCGTGAATGAGACCCGCGACGGCCGCCACGTCGGGGCGCTCCGCCAGCGCCGCCACGGCAACCGGATTGGCCGGGTTCGTGTCGAGCACCACGTCGAAGCCGGCAGCCACCCGCTCGACGGTCGCGTCGGTGTTGCCGGCGATCGACGCCGACATCACGGTCATGATCGTCACGGTGAAGATGACGAGCGAGAACATGCCGAGCAGCATCGACGTGCGGAAGCGTCTGGCCAGCGGGTACGCGATGCCCAGGCGCGGCGCCAGACCCCGACCGCCTCGTGCGAGGCGGTCGATGGCGAAGGCCCACACGCGGTCGATGCTCGACGCGAGCGACACGGCGCCGGCGGTCAGCACGACGCCCTGCACGACGAAGACCATCATGTCGCCGGCGGCCATGACACCGGGGAACAGCGGGTAGACGGCGAGTCCCCAGCCCAGGACCGTGCCCGCGATCACCAGTCGCGCAGGTCGTTCGGGGAGCAGGCGGCGCAGCAGCGGCGAGGCAGAGAACGCCGCGACCGGCACGCCCAGGCTCAGCGCGATCGCGTTGTCACCGAGGTACCCGGCGAACCCGACAGCGGCGCCGGCGAGGATGCCGACAGCTCCGAGCACGAGCGTCCGCTTCCGCACCTTGGTGATCTTCGGCTCGGGAAGGTCCCGGATGGCACGGATGATGTTGAGCCGGGCGATGCGAAGGCTCGTGGCCCAGATCGTCAGCAGCGAGATGACCAGCCCGGTGCCGGCCCCGATCGCAAGGCTCACCGGCTCGATCACCAGCGGGGGGGCGCTGCCCTGACCCGCCGCGCCGAAGATCGGCCCTGCCACCACCGCGACCAACCAGCCGATGCCGATCCCGGCGACCGCCCCCGCTGCAGCGGCAACGACGGCGTACAGCGAGGCTTCGATCGCAAAGGCGCGGGTCAGTCGCCGCCGGGTGAACCCGACGGCGCGCAGCATGCCCAGCTCGGTCTTGCGCTCCTCGGCGAGCATGACGAACAGGTTGATCAGCAGCAGGATTCCGGCCATGACGCTGAACGACCCGATCATCGTGAAGACCTGGGTGAGGCCGGCGCCCTGGCTCTCCGCGTAGTCGAGCATGGTTGCCTTCGGCGCGTGGATCTGGACGCCGGCCATCCCGGCGACGGCCTCACGAAGGTCCGTCACGACGCCATCCGACAGATCGCGAGTGTCGAACACCGCGCCATCGAGGGAGATCAGCATCTGCGTGCTGGGTGGTGCCGCGACGATGGCCGAGTGTTCGGTGAGGTCGGCCAGCGTGTCGGGGGCCACGATGGCCCCGGCGTAGCCCGCGAGTCCCACTTCGGCGGCCACCTGGCTGATCCTCAGGTCGACGGTGGCGTCGTAGGCGTGCAGGCGAAGCGAATCGCCGGCCTGTACGCCGAGCTGCTCGGCCGTTCGCCGGTTGACGATGATCCCGTCCGCGGCGAGCGGCTCGCTGGTGTCCAGTCCGGTGATCGCGGGATGCGCGCCGAAGCCGCGGGCCGCGGTGACGTCGAGTTCCATCACTGTCACCTGTGGCACCGCCGCGTCATGCTGCGGCGCTTCGAGGGTGCCGGTGCTTGTCGTCGTCGCCAGAAGGCCGTCTATGCCGTCGATGCCGGCCGCCTCGACCGCCTTGCCGACGTCGGTGATGTCCGCGCCCCCGGCTGTGGTCACGACGACGTCGACCGGCCCGTACTGGGTGCGTGCCGCGTCGGAGAAGGATCCCTCGATGACGTCGCCGACCACGAACGCCGACGTGATGATCGCCGTGCCGAGCAGGGCGCCGGCGACGACGAGAGCGGCCTCACCGCGCCGCCGGCGGATGTTCCGCATGGCCATCGTGACCAGCGTGCGCTGGCGCAAGGCCGTCACCGCCAGTGGAAGAAGCAGGAGCGCGACAAGGGCGGCGAGGACCGTGGCGGCGGTCACGACGTCACCGCCACACCGGCGAGGTGCATTTCGTGGGCCGGGCGCTCATCGTTGACGACCAGACCGTCACGAACCTCGACGAGTCGCTGGCCGGAGCGGCCCAGCTCCTCATCGTGCGTGACGACGACCAGGGTCTGTCCGGCGGCGTGGACCTCGTGCAGCAGCTCGACGATCTCGCCGGCCGTCCTGCTGTCCAGCGCTCCGGTCGGCTCGTCGGCCCAGATCAGGGCCGGTTCGGCGACCAGCGCGCGGGCCACGGTGACGCGCTGCTGCTCGCCGCCCGACAGCTCGCCCGGGCGGTGGTGGCCCCGGTCGGCGAGACCCACGCGCTCGAGCATGTGGCGGGACCGCTCACGTGCGACCTTCGGCGCCACGCCGGTCACCAGCAGCGGCAGCTCGACGTTCTCGGCAGCCGACAGGACCGGGATGAGATTGAACGCCTGGAAGATGAAGCCCATGCGCTGCGCGCGGTGACGGGTCCGCTCGGCATCGGACATCGCGAACAGGTCTCGACCGTCCACCGTCACGACGCCGGCGTCGATGTCGTCCAGACCCGACAGGCAGTTGAGCAAGGTGGTCTTGCCGTTGCCGGACGGCCCCATCACCATCACCAGCTCTCCCGGTCGAACGTCGAGATCGACGCCCCTGAGCGCTGAGACCTCGCGAGTCCCCGTCCGGTACGTCTTCGTCACGCCGCGAGCGGACAGGATCGGCTGCGGTGCGGTGGTTTCGCTGGCAGACATCAGGTTTGCTCCTTGAGTGGCTATCCGGGCGAGGCGCTTGCCCGCTGTGACGAGTCGTCGGTGATCGATTGGCCTGGTGTCACGATGACGGCGTGTGCCGACGGGCACATCGGGCTGCAGGCTTGACTTGTCCTGGCCGGTGGAACGAGTGGCCTTTCGTACTTTCGGCTGATCCGCCGCGGCCGCGGTGTCCGTACGCTGTGGAGATGGTGAGAACCGTCCTCCGGG